>JAGUZM010000587.1 GCA_020060805.1 Deltaproteobacteria bacterium
CCGCTATCATGATCGCGGAATGGGCTTTGGGCCAGGGCCACCGGGTCGCTGTTCTTTCAAGGGGATACGGGGGCAAACGCCGGAGAGACGTCCTCGAAGTCTCTGACGGACAGAAGCTTCTCGCCAACGCGTTGGAAGCTGGGGATGAACCTTGCCTCATGGCAAAGAGCTTGCCCGGCGTACCCGTGATCATATCGAGGCACCGCTACCTTGCAGGCATGCTGGCACACAAGAAACATGGGACAAACTTCTTTATCCTCGATGACGGGTTCCAGCATATCGGTCTCAGGAGAGATCTCGACCTTGTGCTCCTAGACAGCGCGAGTCCATTCGGAAACGGGCATCTCCTGCCACGGGGACCGTTGCGGGAGCCGATCGACCATCTGGAGCGAGCTGATGCGCTCTTGCTGACGAGGGCGAAAATCGGTGGCGAGGGAGCGAACGAATCGTCCATCGAGCCGTTAAAGAAAAAATTTCCGGATAAGCCCATTTTCTTGAGCCGCCACGTTCCTGAAAAAATCGTTTTTCCTGACGGCAATGAAGTTTATAATGTAGAATTTCTAAAAGGGAAACGGGTTGCTGCATTTGCCGGGATTGCGAGGCCCGCAGCTTTCAGAGAGACCCTGCTGGGTCTCGGCGCCGAGGTCGTCTCCTTCAGGCCATTCAGGGATCATCACGTCTTCACACCGGGAGAACTCGATTTTCTGGTTGAGGAAAAGAGGGGGGTGGGGGCTGATTGCCTGGTGACAACGGAAAAGGATTGGGTGCGCCTGGAGAATGCCGCCGGGCCGATTCCTGGTCTGGCGCACCTGAGGATCAGGCTCGTGATAGACGAGGGAGGGGAAAGTTTTTTTCGCATGCTGAAGGGGCTGTCTTGGAGAAAGCGATCTACAGGCTGATTCGTGGCCTTGCCATGGTGGGGGCATACATCCCTCTTGGGATGTCTCAGTTCATCGGGCGAATGCTCGGGGCTCTTGCCTTCATGATCCCCATGAGCAGGAAAAAGGGGGCCTACGAAAACATCCTCATGAGCTTCAATGGCACGATCGGAAGGCGAGATGCTGAGCGCTTGCTCCTGAGGGTCTTTGTGCACTTCGGCCAGATGTTTTTTGAAGTGCCTCATGTCATGCGGCTCAATGGTCGTAACGCTCACAGGTACGTCACGTTCGAGAATGAGGAGAATCTCCTTAAGGCTTACAGCAAAAAAAGAGGCGTCCTGGCGCTCACAGGGCATGTCGGAAACTGGGAATTGATGTCAGCCGCCCTTGCCCTCCGCTTCGGCCCTGGAGCGGTCGTGGCCAGGCCGATCGATTTTTCTCCCTTCGATAGGCTGATGCGCGACATTCGCACACGGACAGGCATGGAGATCATCCCCAAGCAGCGCTCCATGAGAAAGCTCATGGACGCGCTGAACCAGAACAAGGGGATCGGCATTCTCCTCGACCAGAATGTAGACTGGTACGAGGGGGAGTTCGTAAACTTCCTCGGGAGAATGGCCTGCACAAACAAGGGCTTGGCTCTCATCGCGATGAAAACCGGGGCTCCCGTGGTTCCCATCTTCTCGGTCAGGGAAAAGCATGGCCGATACCGGATCGTCATCGAGAGGGAGGTGGAGCTGATCAGCACAGGGGACAGGGTGAAAGACGTGCAAGAGAATACAGCCCTTTTCACGAACATCATCGAAAGCTATGTCCGGAAGTACCCTGACCAGTGGTTCTGGTTCCACAACCGGTGGAAGACGAAGAATTATTGTGAGATTGGAGACTGAAGTCAGGAGTCAGGAGTCAGGAGCCAGGAGCCAGGAGGGGCAGAACTGAGAAGGGCAACAAAAACCGTCCAACCACTACCTGCCGGAAGCGAGCTGCGAGGGTTAGGTCGGGACGAGCAGGGAACGCGACATAATTTCCGGGGCTTGAAGAAAACACAGGATGGCAGTCAAGGGTCGAAACCCCATAGATAAATCCCAAATCCAGCGAATCCTCGTAAGGGGAACGAACTGGATCGGCGATGTGGTCATGAGCCTTCCTGCCCTGGAAGCAGTGAGAGCCAACTTTCCGGGGAGAAAACTTGCTGTTCTGGCAAAACCCTGGGTTGCCCCTCTTTATGAAAACCATCCCGCCGTGGATGAGGTCATTTATTACAACAGAGCCTCATGGACCCCGCGAGGCCTGGCGGAAATGATGAGGACCGTCCAAGGTATCCGGCGCCGGAACTTCGACCTCGCCGTCCTTTTTCAGAATGCCTTCGAAGCAGCCCTCATCGCCTTCCTTGCCGGTATCCCATACCGGGTCGGCTACAACACGGATGGCAGGGGCTTTCTTCTGTCCCATCCGGTCGCAAGAGACCCGGAAGTGATGAAAGAGCATCAGGTCGAATATTACCTCTCCATCCTGAGACCCATGGTATGGGAGGCGCCGACGAGAGACCCGAAGCTCTTCGTTACCCCTAAAGATGAAGACGCGATCGCCGGGCTCCTCGCCTCCCACGGCATCACCTCCCGGCATCTGCTCGTGGGGTTGAGTCCGGGCGCAACTTACGGACCCGCCAAACGATGGCCCGCAGAGCGATTTGCCGCCGTAGGCGATCGGGTGGCACAAACCTGGGGAGCGAAAGTTGTCCTCATGGGGAGCGAGGGTGAGAAACCGCAGTGCCTGGACCTGAGCCGAAGGATGAGACATGAGCCTCTCGACCTTTCGGGCATGACCACCCTCGGGCAGGTGGTCGCCCTGATCAAGCGCTGCCGGTTCTTTATCTGCAATGACTCGGGTTTGATGCATGTGGCTGCGGCTCTGGATGTTCCCACCGTGGCCATTTTCGGTTCCACGGACGCCGTGGCCACAGGCCCTCGGGGGAGGTTATCGAGGGTCGTCAGGGAGCCGGTAAAATGCTCACCGTGCCTGGAGCCGGAATGCCGCTTCGGCCATTACCAGTGCATGCTCAACATCACCCCGGAAAGGGTCTGGGAGGAACTGGAAAGCTTGAAGCGGTTCGTGGAAAAGGAGGAGCGGTCCACCGGCGGTAGGGCTTGAGGCCCCTCCGCCCTCCTTGACCCTCTCTTCTGTCTCCTGTATTCTTGTTTGTGGATGATTGGCCAGAAGATGAAAAAACCTGCTGTATTCATAGACCGGGACGGGACGATTAACGAGCAGATGGGTTACATCAACCATGTAAGCCGTTTTGTGGTTCTCCCCCGCGTCTTCGAGGCGATCCGCCTCCTCAACCTGAATGGCTTTCACGCGGTCATCGTGTCCAACCAGTCAGGGGTGGCCCGCGGGTATTTTCCTCTGGACCTGGTCCACCGGATCCATGCCTTCTTCAAGGAGGAGGCTGAAAAAAACGGGGTGTCATTGGACGGCATCTTTTTTTGCCCCCATCACCCGAACGGAACCGTCCCCGAATTCACCACAAAATGCAATTGCCGCAAGCCCAGGACCGGTCTCCTTGATCAGGCTTGCCGCTCCCTGAAGATCGATCTGTCCCATTCCTACGTGATCGGTGACCGCTGTGACGACATCGAGTTCGGTCGCCGCGCCGGAATCAGAGGAGTCCTTGTGAAGACGGGGTATGGTCTTGGCGAAATGGAGCATGTCCTGCCCCGGCGCACGGCGAAGCCCGTCCACATAGCGGACGACTTGCTCCATGCGGTTCAATGGATCATCGACGGAGAGAAAGCAACTGAAAACCGATAGACCCAAGAGCATTCTCCTGATCAAGTTGAGCGCCATCGGCGATGTGGTGCACTCCCTGCCCCTTCTGGAGGTGCTGAGAAAGAATTTCCCCGAGGCACGCATCGATTGGCTGGTCGAGGAGGAGGCGAGTCAAATCATCGCGGGACACAGGGACCTTGACCGGATGGTCATCTCCCGCCGGAAATCCTGGCAAGGAAGGGTCCTGGGGCCGGGCGAGAAGACCCCTGTGCTGAAGGAGATCAGGCGGTTCGTGCAGGACCTGCGCTCCATCAGGTACGATCTTGTGATCGATCTTCAGGGCCTGTTCAAGAGCGGCGTCCTGACCGGCATCTCCAGAGGGAAAAGGAAAATCGGGTTCACCGGCGGCGGCAAGGAGGGGAGCTATCTCTTCTTGACGGAAAAACCTTACTTCTTTGACTACAACAAACATGCCCTCGATCGATACCTCACCGTTGCGGAATACCTGGATTGCCGGATCGACTCATGGAAAGGGGATATTCCGATCCGTTCCTCGGACCGGCAAGGGGTGGAGGGTTTGCTCCGCGAGCATTCCCTGGACGGGGAGGTTCTCGTAGCCGTCAACCCTGTGGCCCGGTGGGATACGAAGCTCTGGGAAGAGGAACGGTTCGCCCTTCTTGCCGACAGGGTGCAGAAGGAATTAGCATGCAAGGTCCTATTCACGGGGAGCAAAGACGATCGCCCCGTGACCGCGAGAATCATCGAACAGATGAAAACCACACCCCTCGACCTCACCGGAAGAACGAGCCTCAAGGAGCTGGCCTATCTGTATTCGAAGTGCAGGCTCGTGATCAGCACCGACACCGGCCCCATGCACGTCGCCGCGGCCATGGGAACGCCCGTGGTCGCGCTTTTCGGCCCGACCGCGCCGTGGCGAACAGGCCCTTATGGAAAGGTCCACCGGGTGGTCCGCGAAGAATTGCCGTGCAGCCCTTGCTTCAAGAAGAAATGCCCCCATCTGAGCTGCATGAGAGGCATTTCTGTTGACAGGATTTTTGAATTTACCAAAGACCTTATCCCGTAAAGGAGTACCGTTATGGCCATCAGCAAAGAACTGCTTGAGATCCTCGCCTGCCCTAAATGCAAAGGCGACATCTATCTGAACGATGCCGGGGACGGGCTGATCTGCGATAAATGCAAGCTCCTGTATGAGATCAGGGATGACATTCCCATCATGCTGATCGACGAGGCCAAACCCATCAGCAAATAAGAGGAAGCCAATGTCTCAACCTGGCGTGGAAGGGTGTTGATGTCTTTTCCTCGATTCCAGGTCTCCCGCCAGCCACTCTGAAAAGACATCAACACCCTTCTTTCGCCTGTCCCGCAGGAGCCGGGCTCGCTTTGGGCCAGGGGAAAGCTTCGAGAAGGTTTCTCCGAATTTTCTCCGAATTTTCGGCTTTTCAAAGCCCTCCGGAAAGGGTAGCATATAGAGCTGTCTCGCCGTGTTTTCCTGAGGCATTCACACAAAAATCGTGACGTGGTTATGGGGACGGATCCCCCGCAGGATCACCCTTTACCCCGTTTATTAAAAGGAGCTGGATGATGAAATACAAAAAGATTGCTCTCCTTTTCCCGGGCCAGGGTTCCCAGTACGTTGGGATGGGAAAGGAATTGTACGACAAATTCAAACTGGTCAGGGACATCTATGACCAGGCGAGCACCGTGCTCGAATATGATATTGCGGAGAAGTGCTTCAAGAAACCGATCATCGGAACCACCCTGGTCACCAAGGCAGACCTTGACCGAACGATTTACACGCAGCCTGCCGTGTTCGTGACCGGCTATGCGTGCTACAAGATCTTTGAGGAGATGTGCCTCGAGGTGGGCGTCAGGCTGGACGTCCATTTCCTTGCCGGGCATAGCCTCGGAGAATACACTGCCCTGTGCGTCGCAGGGGCGATGGATTTCAACACATGCGCTGATCTTGTCAAGAAAAGGGCGACCTTTCTGACGGAACTGGGCGAATCCCTTCCCCACGCGGGTCTGATGGCCATCGTGGATAAAGAAAAAGAATTGGACTACGACACGATCGACAACATGGCCAGGGAGGCCCAGGTCTACCTTACCCTGATCAATACCAAGAACCAGATCGTCGTGGGCGGGTTCAAGAAGAACCTGGAGGATCTTTCAAAGAGCATCAAGAAGGACGGCAAGATCGCCACGATTCTGAGGGTGGAAGGCCCGTTCCACAGCCCTCTGATGCTGCCCGCTGCCGAAAGGTTCAAGGAGGAGCTCAACAGAAGCCGCATCACCATCGCCAGCAAGCCGGTCATCGCGAATGTGACGGCAGAGGCTATCGTCGACCCGCGGCCAATCAGGGAGGAACTGTACCAGCAGGTCTATACCTGCGTGAACTGGCGCAGATCCGTGGAAAGGATGGTTGAAAACGGCGCAGACCTTTTCATTGAAGTGGGACCCAAGAAAGTCCTCAGCAACATGATCAAAGACATCGATCCCAGCATCCAACGATTGAACGTGGAAGACCTGGCATCCCTCGAAAATGCTGTAAAAGCCCTGGGAGCCCCAAATGAGTCGCAGGAATAGTCCGGGATCTTGAAACGGAGAAGTTGAGGGTCGAGGATTCAAGGATCGTGGATGAAGCCTTTATCACGGATGTGACATTGAGGGAATACGGGCAGAACGTCCCTTCTTCCTTTCTCCACATTTTCACTCCCCGAATCAGGATCGAAATCGCCAGGCGCCTCATCGACGCCGGCTTCGATAACCTGGAGATCTTTTCCTGTGTTCATCCCAAGATCGCCCCGGCGATGAACAGGCCCGACCTTCAACGAATCGCTGAAGCCCTGGGCCGATCCGATCGTCTCCGGATCATCACCCTCGTCCCGAACAAAGGGGGTTACGAAAACTTCCTTGCCATGGGTCTCGGTCCTGACGGATACAACCACGTCATGGGGGTTTTCTTCTCCGCCGTGGAAGCCCACAACGTGCTCAATTTGGGTAGATCGATTGAGGAAACCCTCGACGAGTACAGGGCGATTGTTAAGGACGCGGTGGCCAGAAAGACGAGGGTGGCCGGTTATGTGTCGGCGGTGTTCGGTTTTGCTCCCCCCGGAGAAGCAGAAGTCATCCGGCCCAGCCCTGAGGCGCTTCACCGATTCATTGACTTTTACCTGGACCTGGGCGTTGAAACGGTGACCGTGTCAGACCTTCAAGGAGTGGCTGACGAGAGGGAAACCGTGAGGGTCCTCGAAGCGATCCTCCACCGGAGGGACGGAAAAGACACGGAGAGGCTGGGCTATCATCCCCACGCTTTTTCAGGAGAAAAGGCTTTGGCCAACAGCCGGGCCGCCTATCAGCTCGGCATCAGGCGCTTTGACGCATCCCTGGGCGGCACCGGCGGCTGCGTCACGGGTGCGCCGGGGAATCAACCGACCGAAGGCCTGGTGCGGCTTTTTGAAAAACAAGGAATCAAAACCGGTGTGAAAATCGCCGAAGTCCTTGACCTTACCAGATTTGTGGAAAAGGAGCTTTACAGTAAGATCCCCTTACCTCACAGGGATGCTCTTGACATGGCTAACGATTGGACGTAGTGTATTGTGATACAAGAGCTGGATCATGAGGTCTGTTTTGTCTGTCAGTTTGTCTGAAGAAATAGCCGCTCAGCTTGAGCAATATGCAAAGGCAACCGGCAGGAACAAGAGCGATATTGTGAAGGAATCCATAAGCCTCTACCTGTGGGAGGAACGGTTCAGGAAAAGCCGCAGAAATCTTGGCCTGAAGGCAAAGCAAGCCGGTCTTGTCACTGAAGCGGACGTTTTGAAGAAGGCAAGGTAGAGTTACGCAGCGCAAGGCCAACTTTTTTCATGAGAGGTCGTCCCATGCAACAGGACACAACGCCTACAAGCGATCAGGAAAAAATCATTATTCAGAAGATTCGAACGCTTTCCCCGGACAAAGTGGCCGAAGTGGTGGACTTTGTGGATTTTATCAGCCAAAAGGACCGTGACAGCCGTTTGCTTATAGCCGGTAAGAAGCTGGCTGAAGACGCATTCAAAAAGGTCTGGGACAATACCGAGGACGAACTCTATGACCGATTATAGCTTCGGCGACATCGTCCTGGTGCCTTTCCCTTTCACCGATCAGTCTACCGTTAAAAAACGTCCGGCCGTGATTGTCAGTTCAGACGCCTATAACCTCCAGCGGCCGGACGTTGTCATTATGGCCGTAACCAGTCAGATGCGCTCTGCCGATCATTTTGGAGACATGGCCATCGCCGATTGGCGGGGTGCCGGTCTTTTGAAGCCGTCGGTCATAAAGCCCATCTTCGCAACGGTAGAAAAAGGGTTGATAATAAAGAAACTTGGCCTCGTCAGTGATCAGGATCGATAAGCCCTGCAAACGATGCTGCAAACTATTCTAGGAGAATAAAACAAGGATTTGGCCTTACTCTGTATGCCCGCCAGCCCGACAAGGCGCGACCGTCCCCATTGCCCCTTTTGTGCCCCTTTTGAGAACGAACCCCTTTCGTTGAGATGACTACCATGAAAGAATGTCAATGCTGTTCATCTCCCAGCCCGGAAGCGACCTCGATATGTGAGGTTTGTGGCTATGATTTTGAAAAAAAGCACATCACCGATGCTAGGCTGTTGCGGCAGCGCGTAAAGCAACTCAAACATGCGAAGGACTGGATATCGGAGGTTGAACTGAAACGAAGGGTTCACGACATCCAGGGGAGAAAGCACGGACCGTGGCGGTTCAGGGTATCGGAAGATGAATGTGAGAAAGGGGGACGTTGGTGCAGAAAGTGTTTGACAACTACATTAATGGGTAATGAACTATCTGCACCAACGTCCCCCTTTTCATAGACCTACTGGCCCAACATCGGGTAAACAAGAAGTTGTTAATTATAGAACTCAAAAAGGGGTTGGCAGACGATAAGACGGTTGGCCAGGTATTACGATATATCGGTGCGGCTAAGACAGATATCGCGAAAGACCATGAGGATATTGAGGGACTGATAATCGCTGCCGGGGCGAGCAAAGGGCTTAAAGAGTCCATGCCCACCGCCCCGAAGATCAATTTCATGGCTTACTATATGGAGAAGGGGGTATTGGAATTCCTTCCAACTCCCTTAGCATTCGTTTCGCCAGTCTTGCGTCTTATCAGAGTTTACGGCCTAGACGGTGCCAAGGAGCAGCCCGATAAGATGGACGAACAAACTGATTCCGAAGTTTGACTTCAGAAAAGGTCTGCCGCAAAAGCTAATATTCCACGGCTAAATGTATACTCCCTTCGAATAGATCAAGATAGGCAGCCGACGCCAATGAGCGACGAAATAAGGGCTGGAGGCAGAAGTCCTGCTTACTGGTGCCGGCCAGGGCCTAAAGAGATAATTGTGGACAGTCGAGGTACATTCCCTCCGTTCATGTTTCACGCAACCATCCCGTCAATCCTGTCTGTTCTTTCCCAGCTTCCCATGTGGTGAACATGTCTCAATGTTCTCTCTTCAGCACTTCGGCCGGAACGACCGCCTTCTCCGGCCAACCGGTGGGGATGAGCTGGCCCGGTTTCTCTCCGAGCTTCTTTTTCATTCCGTCCAAACCCGGCCGCTTGTACTCCTCCCTTGCTTCCTTTGGAATCCGGCCGTTGAGGATCGCCTCGGATCGGAGCCTTCTCCCGACGGTCTTCTCCATCAGGGTACCGATCTCGAGAATCCGGTCAATATTGATCCCGTCCGGATCGATCCCCATTTCATCCATCATGACGCACATGTCCTCGAAAGTCACGAGCCCCACCACGTTGGGGTCTCTATAATAGTATGAACCCGTGCCCGGTACAGGGACCCGGTCCAGGAAATTGGCAGGCTGTCCACCCAGGCCGCCGATGGTTCCTTCAAAAATATCGATCCCTGCCATAAGCGCTGCCAGGACGTTCGCCAGGCCCCATCCCCTCGTCACATGGAAATGACCGATGTGAAGATCCGTGTTGGGAATCTCATCCAGGATCATCGAGAAATACCGGTACACCTGGTTTGGCGGGGCAGACCCGTCGTGGTCGGCGTGCTCGATGTCGTCTGCACCGATACTGAGCCACCGCTTGGTAAACTCCACCGCATCCTCAAATCTGGTCGGCCCGGAAATGGGGCTCCCCCAGATGGTGCTCACCGTGCCGCACATCTTGATTCCCGCGTCCTTGCATTTCTTGATGCACTGCTCCGCCTCCTTCCAGTACTCCGGAAGGGTGGTACCGCTGTTGGCGAAGTGATGCTGCTCGTCCGTTGAAACCATCATGAGCACCCGATCCGGCCCGATCCCCTGTTGTTTCAGCCGGATCGCCCGATCCACCGAAGGCTCCCGGATGGTTACGGCCGTCCATTCAACGCTTTCGGGCTTGATCCCCGCCTTTATGAGCCTTTTGACAAAGAATTCATCCCTGATTCCCTTGAGCACCTCCTCTGCGTCCCTGAACTGGGGCATGAGCCGGGGATTTCCCAGGTTCGTCGCCTCCAGCCTCTTGACCCCCGCCAGGGCCAGTTCCTGAAGGTAGTAGATTTTCGCCTCCGTGGGAATCCAGACCTCTTCGTGCTGGAAGCCGTCTCTTACGCAAATGTCGCCGAGTCTCACCTTCTTGGGCATTCTGGGATGGACCTTGAAAATGTCATGCTCACTCATCTTACTCCTCCTTGAAGTATTTTTGATTTTTGATTGCCGATTTTTGATTGCCGACTCTGGATTTCGTACCCAAATCGAAAATCACAAATCTAAAATCAAAAATCCAAAATCAAAAATGCCTTAGCCTTTGATCGACCGGGGCAACAGCATCTGATGCTGGGGACAAAGGCTGGTCGGATTCTGGTAACAGGCCCGGGCGAAGCCGACGAAATAATCCCTCAGTTTAGCCATGGGCACGATCTCATCCACCAGGCCCGCTTTGGCGCAGTAGACCGGCCGGGACTGCTGATAGTACTGCTCGGCCAAGGCGTTCATGTTTTCGATCACGGGTTCGATCGGTTTGCCCTTGTCCTTTTCCTTGACCAGTCGCCTCGCGAACGCGGCCACGGCCGCCGTCTCGCCGTGCATCACGTAGATCTCTGTTGTTCCCACGCCCAGGGTGAACGCGTTGTTTCTCGTAGCCTGAGGACCACCCATGATGTAATGAGCCGCGGCCGTTCCCTTCCGCAGCACCACGCACATCATCGGCAGGTGGGAACTCTCGATGGAGTAAATGAGCGACTGGCCGAGGCCGAGAAGCTCTGCCTGCTCCGCGATGTCTCCCACGTCAATGCCGCTCGTATCCTGGAACCAGATGATGGGCACCCGGTCGCGGCCGCAGAACATGACCATCTCGTTCATCTTGATCAGACCCTCCCGGTAGAGCTTCCCACCGATCCCCTGGTACATGCCCTCGGTGTACCGGGGATAGTCCTTGCCCAAATACCCCTGCCGGTTGCCGATGATCCCTACCAGAAGTCCGTCCACTTTCACCAGCCCGCAGTAGACTTCGGGCCCGTAGTCAGGCCTGTACTCCATGTGCTCGCTCCCATCAATCAGCCTGGCCAGGACCTGCTCGAAGCTGTAAACCCGCTTCTGATTGAAGGGGACGATATAATTGAGTTCATCCGGAGAGTGGAGAGGCTCCGCAGGCTCCGCGACCCTGAAGGTCGAAAGGTCATAGCCCGGCATGCCGGACATGCATTTTCGAAGGGCCTGGAGCACCCCCTCCTCGGTATCGAAGACCTCTCGCATGAAACCTGTCTTGTCATAATGGATCCCGACACCTCCGGGCGGCACTTCCTTGAACTTTCTCGTTGCGTCGATGACCGCCTCAGTCCCTTCCAGGTCAAAATGGCCTTTCGGCGACATGCCGCTCACGATGCCCCCGCCCCCTACGGCCATGTTGGATTTTTCGTGGGCGAAGATAATCGCCGGGCTGATGGCATGGTACCCGCCGCCTGCGGGATTGGTGCCGTACATGCCGACAATGACCGGCACTCCCTTTTCGGCCAACTCCGAGTGCCTGAAAAAGGTCCTTCCTCCGGAGCGCCTTCCCGCATATACCTTTTCCTGCTCCGTCAGCTTGACACCGCTGCAGTTAAGAACCCAGACCAGGGGAATATTCAGGCGCTCTGCCATATCCTGGGCCCTGAAAACGTGCTCGCGCTGCCCTGGAATCCAGGCACCCGCCAGAACCTTGTTGTCAGAGGCGATGACGACGGCATACTTCCCGGAGATTTTCCCCAGCCCGGTGATCACGCCGGTCGTCCCTTCCTGATTGAATTCCGGGTCATACAGGGTGTCCAGGGGAAGAAATGTGCCGGGGTCAACGAGAATCTCCACCCTTTCCCAGGCTGTCTTCTCGCCCCTTTTGTGGAGCACCTCTGAGGGTATCCCTGTTTTCTTCCTGTTCTCCCCGGCCTCGGTGATCTCCCTGTCGATATTCAGTATGTCCGAGGCGTTCTGTGCCGCCTGCTCCTTTTCACTCTCCCTGAGGGGCTTGCCTATCGGTGCCATCTTCTGAAAATACGGTTTCATGTTACGAAGCCTCCCTGTAGTCTGCGACTTTTTGTTCAAGGGTTGCCATGAGCCCCGCACGGAGCCGGCTGTCCCTGTAAAGCCTCCCGTCCGCCTCCATCTCTTTTCTCACGAAAGCCGCCTCATCAAAGGAATCCCTTTCAAAGCCGGCAAAAAGCTTTAACAACGCATCCACGGATTGAGGCGCCAGGGGCCTTCCCAAACGGTTGATCTCCTCACCCGCTTCCTTGAGGGGTTTGCCCCAGAGGTGGGCATAGTTCTGAGGATTCTCCCTTCGCTCCACCTCCCGGGCGATTTCCGACTCGGAAACGAGTTGGGCCGGTTGTTTGACACGGGGAATCTCCTCTGCGGGGCATATGGCCAGATCCAGGCCCCTGGGCAGCAGGCACAAGCCGGTTTCCTCATCGTGCTTCTCCAGAGCCTGAGCGTACGCTGCTTTGTCCCCCTTGGGATCGCCCGTTTTCTGCATCTTCGGGAAAGGGATCGACACATCCACCACCACGTTGTAAATGCCCGCTGCTTTCAGTTTGTCCGCCTTCACTTCTTTTCCTGTGAGGGCCATGTACCGGGCATTGAGAGGGCCTGCTTTCACGACAGCCCTAGCAACCCCAGCCCATCCGGGGATAAGGCCGATCATCGCTTCGCTGAAACACATCCCGCTCCTGGAATCGCCCACCAGGTAATCGGCCATCAGGGGGATTTCCGCCGAGCCTCCAAACCTTGTTCCTCCGCCGCACACAGCGACCACCCTGAGATGTTGAGCGATCTTTCTGATGCTCCCGTGTAAAGCAGTCCCTTTCTTGAGGCGGTTGTCCGCCCAGTCGTAAAGCTGGTCTATTTCCGCCGGGGACGCGTTGCTCTTTTCCTTCTCCTTTATCATGGCCAGTGTTCGGTCTAGTTTCTCCAGACTCTCCTTGAGGTCGCCTCCTGCGTGGACAGGGTCGTTCGCTCCGGAAAGGACAAGGAATCTCAGGTCCCTTTTCCTGGCGTAGACTTTGTCCAGACCCTCCAAATAGGCACCCAGGGCCGGGTTCCCGACCTGGTGAACAGGCGGGTTGTAGTAAACGGCCATGGCGCCAGGCGCTCCTTTGTAGGAGACCTGTTCGATTATGAAATCCGCGGATCCTTCAGACCACTCGTGAATCGGTCCCAGGTCCTGCACTCCCTCAATCTTCCCGGATTTGATCACCTGGATCGGTCCTTTCATCATTGCCTCCTCGCCGTCGTCTTGGATGCTGAATTTACCCTTTCAACCCCCTAACCCGGTGCCCCGAAGGTGACGAATCTTTAGCACTACTTAAAACGCATATACTTTAGATGATAGAAGCTTGTCAAGAAACTTCGGCATCGGAAAAGACAAAATAAGAGCTTCCCGGCAACCTGGGAATACCGGGCATTCACCCTTCGATACCTCAGGGTGAACGGTGAGCCAGCCGCTTAAGTGTTTGATTTTCGGCTCATGCTGAGGTATCACCCCATGGAAGGATAGGCTGTTTGCCTTGCTTCTCCAGGTTTTCGGGCAGGGTGTACGCCGGTTTTTCTCGCTCAAGGATTGCCAGGAAGCCTTTTGGGCTTGACGGGGAGGATACTTTAGTGTTACTTAAGATCCAAAAGGTCAGGGACGGGTACATGCCAACCCGCCATCAGAGCCGGAACAAGAGGAGTTGCCGTGAACTTAGGTTCCGTGATCCGCAAATACCGAAAAGATAAGAAGCTCACCCTCAGGGCTGTGGCTGAGAAAGCGAGGGTTTCTGAGGGCTTTTTGAGCCAGGTTGAAAACAGCGTAAGCTCGCCCTCGGTGGACACCCTCATCCACATCTGCAACGCCATGGGGATCAATGCCGGCGACCTTCTGAACCTGGTCAATTCCAAGGAGAGCTTCGCTGTCGTGAGAAGGGCCGATTGGGACGATATCGAACTTCCGAGGACAGGCTTTGTGACACGCCGGTTCTTCTCGCCCGAAAACAGGACCGTCATTGACAGCTCGATTCTTTTTCTGGAGCCCGGCCGGATCATCCCGGTTCGGAAAGATATCAAGGATGGTCAGGAGATTCTGTGCGTCCTACAGGGGTCCCTCGAACTCGTGCGGGGCGACGACGCGATCCAGCTTTCAGAGGGCGACACGGTTCACTTCTATGCCGACCCGGCAAGGCAGTTCATCACGAACAAGGGAAGAACCGTGACCGTGGTTCTCTGGGTCGGAACCCTTTGAATCCCCCCTGACCCATTCAATCCCCAGCGCACACCTCTGGCTGCAATCGAACGCCTACGTTGGCCGGACCCCCCAGGGGGTGGACTCAGGAAGCCCCTCAAAGGGGGCACTGGATTGCGCAGCTTGCAAAAACTCAACGATACTTCCTCCCCCTTGATGGGGGAGGTGAGGTGGGGGTGGAAAAAAGGAGCATGAAACAGCATCACCTTAACCCCCTCCCCTGCCCCCTCCCACCAGGGGAGGGGAATTCCATGTAGAAGTTTTCTGGTCCCCCGGATCGGTAGAACCTATCCGGGTCCCCCACCAGAGGTGGAGGGTTTAGTGGCAACCAATTCCATCAATCTGTGAGACGTGATAATTAGAGTATCAGAGCGGAATGTTCCCGTGTCTCCTCTCCGGGATGGACGTCTTCTTGTTCTGGAGCATCATCAGAGCGTTGACCAGTTTCGGCCGGGTATCCTCCGGAAAGATGACTGCATCGATGTATCCCACCTCTGCCGCCCTGAAGGGGCTTGCGAAATTGTCCCTGTATTCCTCGATGAGCTTTTCCCGGGTGGCATTCGCGTCCTTTGCCTCTGCTATTTCTTTCCTGAAGATGATGTTCGCCGCTCCCTCAGGGCCCATCACGGCGATCTCCGCCGTCGGGTACGCATAATTCACATCCGCTGCAAGGTGCTTGCCGGACATGGCGATGTAGGCCCCGCCGTAGGCCTTTCTTGTCACCACCGTGATCTTGGGAACCGTCGCCTCCGAGTAGGCAAACAGGATCTTCGCCCCGTGCTTGATGATCCCCCCGTACTCCTGGTTGACTCCGGGCAAGTAGCCGGGGACATCCACGAACGTGATCAGGGGAATGTTGAAGGCGTCGCACATTCTCACGAACCTGGCGCACTTCACCGAGGCGTTGATATCCAGGCAGCCAGCAAGAAACTTGGGCTGATTCGCGATGATGCCGACCGGGTGACCGTTCAGCCTTGAAAAGCCGACGACCATGTTCGTGGCGAAATATTTCTGAACCTCCAGAAACGTGTTGTTATCCATGACCTTGCGGATGATGTCCCTCATGTCGTAAGGGAGTTTGGGGTTGGTGGGAACGACCTTGTTGAGGCCCTCATCCCTGCGATCCACGTCGTCCGTGCAGGGCAAGACCGGCGGCTTTTCCCGATAGTTCTGGGGGAAGAAACCGAGGATCTCCTTCACCCTGTCCAGAGCCGCCTGGTCCGTGTCTTCGGCAAAATGGGCGACCCCGCTTTTCGTGTTATGGGTCATGGCCCCTCCCAGTTCTTCGGCGGTCACCTCCTCGGACGTGACCGCCTTGATGACCTGGGGTCCTGTGATGAACATGTTGCTCGTCTTTTTCACCATGATGACGAGATCCGTGAGGGCAGGAGAATAAACCGCCCCTCCTGCGCAAGGGCCCATGATCAGTGAGATCTGGGGGATCACGCCGGAAGACCAGACGTTTCTTTTGAAAATCTCGCCATACCCGCCCAGGCTCATGACCCCTTCCTGAATCCGTGCGCCTCCTGAATCGTTCATGCCGATCATGGGGGCTCCGTTCTGGAGAGCCAGGTCCATGACTTTGCAGATTTTCTGGCCGAACATCTCGCTCAGGGAGCCGCCGAGGACGGTGAAGTCCTGGGCAAAGAGAAAGATCCGTCTCCCGTTGACGGTGCCGTAGCCTGTCACCACCCCGTCGCCCGGGATCTTGTTCTTTTCCATGCCGAAGTCATGGCACCGGTGAACCACGAACTTATCGATCTCCTGAAAACTGCCCTTGTCGAGAAGATAGTCAATTCTCTCCCGGGCAGTCAGCTTTCCCTTGTCGTGCTGTTCCTTGATGCGCTTCTCCCCGCCGCCCAACTCCGCTTCCGCGATTCTCTTCTTGAGATCTTGGATTTTCTGCTCTATGTCCATCCGCCAACCTCCCTTGTGTGATGCTCCGTGCAGAAATGTAACCTGCGCTGCTGCTTGAAGAAACCTGTTTCAGGAAATGTTTCTGCCGTATACCATCGGGGCCTCTCCCATTTCAAGGGAATTGTCGCAGGGGCATCCACAGAAACGGTTCACACCGGCAATTCAGGGCACAAGCCCCTGCGTTCTAAGCCATTCATCCGCCATGGCTCAGCCGGCCAGCCGCTTCGCGATCCCTCTCGCCGCGACGATACCGCTCGCCGATGCCTGGAGGAGCCCCCTGGTCACGCCTGCCCCGTCTCCGATGGCGTAAAGATTTCTCACTTCTGTTTCAAGGTCCGGAGTGACCTGGATCCGGTTGGAGTAGAGTTTCACCTCCACCCCGTAGAGGAGGGTATGCCGGGAATAGACCCCTGGAGCGAGTTTCTCCAGGGCTTGAAGCATCTCGATGATGCTCAAAAGGTGGCGGTAGGGGAAGACAAAGCTCAAATCGCCCGGCGTTGCCTCGCCAAGGGAGGGCCTGGTGAGACACCGGTCAATCCGTTCCCTGGTGCTCCGCCTGCCTGCGAGCAAGTCTCCCAGCCGCTGGATCATCGCTCCACCCCCGAGGAGGTTGGCGAGCCTGGCGATGTACAGGCCATAGGCGATGGGGTCGTCAAAGGGCTCCGTGAATGCGCTGCTCACGAGAATCGCGAAGTTGGTGTTATCGCTTCGCCGGTCCGCAAAGCTGTGGCCGTTGACCGTGATGATGCCCGCATTTTTCTCGAACACCACCTCGCCGTAGGGATTCATGCAAAACGTTCTGACCTTGTCGTCAAATGTCTTTGAATAATAGATGAGTTTCGACTCATAGGTGATGTCCGTGATCTCCTTGAGG
>JAGUZM010000491.1 GCA_020060805.1 Deltaproteobacteria bacterium
CCAGGACATACTGGAATCGAACGTACTCCGGGGTGCGTATGGCAAAAGTCTCTTTTGTTATTTCCATGGGAATCCGGTTTTGTTATCCTTAATATTATGCCACAAACGATCCAAAGTTTCATCACCAGCCGAAAGGCCCGGTGGGAGAGGCTGGAGACGCTTGTCAAAGCTCTCGAACGGGGTGAAACCAGGAAACTCGGCGCCTCGGACCTTCGCGACATCAATCGCCTCTACCGGGAGGCCACAGCCGACCTCGCCCGCCTTCAGGCCTTCAGCATGGAGCATCCGCTTCCTGAAGAACTGGAGACTTACCTGAATGACCTGGTGGGGCGAGCTTACGGGCAAATCTACAGGAACCCTCCTCCCGCCTGGTCATCTTTGTGGACCTTCCTCAGGACCACTTTCCCCAGGACGTTCCGTGAGACCTGGCCGTGGACCCTCATCGCCCTCAGCGTATTCGGCTTCGGCTTCGCCTACGGCCTTGGGGCAAGCCTGACCGATGAGGCCTTCATTCCCCTCGTGGTCCCGCCCCATCTCATCCAGAAAGTGGAGGGAGGAGAGGTCTGGTTCGATTCCATCCTGGCGATCAAGCCCCTTGCCTCCAGCATGATCATGACCAACAACATCACCGTGAGCTTTCTCGCCTTTGCCCTCGGCATCACCTTCGGCCTAGGGACCCTCTATCTGATGGCCTTCAACGGCCTTATGGTGGGCACCCTGGCAGGCCTCTGTCACGCCCATGGCCTCAGTATCCCGTTCTGGTCGTTTGTCCTTCCCCACGGGGTTATCGAACTGACAGCCATATTCGTTGCCGGAGCTGCGGGCTTCCTCCTCGCCACGGCCCTCCTCGCTCCGGGAGACCTGCCCCGAAAGGAAGCGCTCATCCACAGGGCGAGGCAGGCTGGGCGCCTGACCCTGGGCTGCGTTCCCCTGCTCGTTGTGGCGGGTATCATCGAGGGGTTCTTCTCCCCTGCCCACGTCTCCCCGAACCTCAAATTCTCAACAGCAGTTGGGCTTTTCGTGCTCCTCCTCTCCTACCTCCTCCTGCCGGGACCTACAAAAGCCCCTTCCGTTTCACCTCGAGGTAGCGTTCCATAGTCCCGAAGGAGAGCTTTGACGGGGGAAGGTCCATGGCGAGAGCCCCTTTCTGCATCAGGCTCTTCAGGGCCTTGCTTCGCTGGCGAAGGCTGTCGTGAAGCACGGAGCGTTCATAGACATCCTGAACCCTGGAGGGGGAACGGCTCATCAGGAGATCCCACTCCGCTTCCCGGATGGCTATACAAATCGGAAGGTGGCGGGGCTTCAATAGCGCCACGGCGTTCAGAAGGTTTTCAGACGCCACTTCGTCCAGGAGGTCCGTGAAGATGACGACGAGGCTCCGTTTTCGGAGCTTGAAGCGAAGCCACAGGAAGGCCTGCTCGTACTGCGGCTCCACCAACCGGGGTTGGAGGGAGAGGGTCGCTTCAAGAATCATCTGGAGCTGATCCGGAGACCTTTTCGGCGCCACGAAGGAAATCACCTGGTCGGCAAAAGCGAGCAGCCCCGGCTGGTCTCCCCCTGCGAGGGCGGCGTGCGCCAGCTGAACGGTTGAATCCAGGGCATGATCAAGCTTGGTCTTCCCTTCCGACATGCCGCACATCAGGCGGCCGGCGTCAAGGACCATGACCACGTTTTGGTTTTTTTCCGGCTGGAACTCCTGGACGATCGGCCGGTCGAGCCTCGCCGTGGCCTTCCAGTGGATTTTCCTGGGATCATCCCCCTCCACGTACTCCCGCAGCGCTTCGAACTCCCGTCCCTCTCCGCGCCACCGCGCCCGCATGAGGCCCCATTGAAGGGAATGTCGCCTGTAAGTGACAAGATCCGCATACCGCAGCAGTTGAAGCCGCGGGAAAACCTTTACCTCTTCTCCGGCGGGGAACCGGATGGTTCCTGAAGCGAGGCCCAAGGGGCCCTGGACCCTCAGGTGAATATCGCCGAACCGGTATACCCCCCTCTCCGGCGGGCTGACCGGATAGGCAAGTTTCAGGAGTGATCTCGCTGGGACAACGCCCTTCAGGACTTGGGCCTGCTCCCACTCCAGGGGAGTCTCATCCCGCACCTTGATACGCACGGCCCGGCCGCCATTGTTCCGGATCAAGATGTTTATCTCCTGAGAAATGCCCTGGGAAATGTAATCGGGGCATTTCCTCCATAGGGCGACCTCGCCCTGCCGAAAGACGATTGCCCCGTCGAGGACCGCTGCGATAAGAAGGAGGAGATCAAAAGCGAGGGCAGCCTTCCATCCAAAGAGGATAGCCACGGCTATCCCGAGCCCAACCAGACCCAGCGTCAGGCTGGTCGGCACAGGGATTCGATCGCGGTGGACCTGGATTCCTTCGTGCATGCTCATTTGCCCCCTCTCATCGGGGCACGGGGATTCCCTCTAGGATCCGGGAAATGATCCTGTCGGCACTGAGGCCCTCCAGCTCCGCCTCGGGCCGTAAAATGACCCGATGCCGCAGGACAGGCAGGGCCATGGCCTTGACGTGATCGGGGGTGATGAAATCTTTTCCCTCCAGGGCTGCCAGGCACTGGCTGCTTCTGAGCAGGGCTATTCCCGCCCTGGTGCTGGCGCCGAGATAGAGGTGGGGCGAATGACGCGTCTCTTCCAGGAGCTTCTGCACATAGGCGATGATCCCCTCTTCCACCTTTACCTGGGCCACGTGCTTTCTCAACCTGCCTATCCAGTCTCCTTCGGGAAGCCTGGAGATGCCCGCTTTGTCCAGGTCGTGGACATTCGTCGTTTTGCCGTACTGCCCCAGGATGGTCTTCTCATCCTGGGCCGACGGGTATTCCAGCCAGATCTTGATCAGAAAACGATCCAGCTGGGCCTCGGGGAGCGGGTAGGTCCCTTCCTGTTCGATGGGATTCTGGGTTGCCACGACGAGGAAGCTCTCCGACAGGGGAAAAGTCTTGCCGTCGATGCTCACCTGTCTTTCTTCCATCGCTTCGAGAAGGGCTGCCTGGGTCTTAGGGGGGGTGCGGTTGATCTCGTCCGCAAGCAGGATGTCCGTGAAAATGGGGCCTTTCCTGATGCGAAAGGCACGGCTCTGGAGGTCGTAGACATGGGTTCCCAGGATATCCGCGGGCATCAGATCCGGAGTGAACTGCACTCGGCTGAACTCAGCCCGCAGCACATAGGCCAGGGTTTTGGCGAGTAAAGTCTTTCCCAGCCCGGGCACCCCTTCCACCAGCACATGCCCTCTGGCAAGGAGCCCCACGAGCATCAGGGTCACAGCTTCACGCTGGCCGATGATCACCTTCGAAATCTCACCCGAGATCCGATCCATGAACTTCTTCAACTCTTCCGGCATGGTTTCCTCTCCTTGAAATCCCTTGTTGTCTACCTCTTTCTCTCTCCCGGTGATCCCCTCTTTGCCTTTTCCAGGGCAGCGTACAGGCCCCGGGCTTCTCCAAGGAGATCACCGTCCGTGACCTTTCCTCCTCGGAGGCGCTGCCTGGCCGAGTGGATGGTTTTTCTCAGGCCCTGATCCGCATCGACCAGGAGCCGCCTCGCCTCCTCCTCCACAAAGCCCAGGATCCTTTCAAGCGCATAACCCCGCGCGTGCCCTCTCTGGAACAACTGCGCCATCGCTTTCACGAACTCCATGGAACTCCGGTAGCCTTTGACTGCCATGGGCCGGGGAGATCCAAAACGCCTCCCCTTGGCCAGCCACAGGACCATAAGGAACACCAGTCCCTGCAAGAGGGGCTCTGATGCGCGGGAGCGGAGGAAGTGGCCCACCACCGTCGTCGCCCGACCATAGCCGTGATGGTATTCATCCACCATCAGAGCGCCGTCTCCCAGATGACAGAGGAGGAGGTCTAGGGCGAGCCGGGCGTGATCTCCTTTTCTCAAGGACCCGTTCGTGAAAAGCACGGGGTCCGCGACTGCAATGACCCGGCCTTTCCCTTCTCTTAACGACCCGATCAGCCCGCCCCATTCGTCTCTCGCGTGAACAACCATTTCGGGTTTCGAGGAGGTGAGCCCTGGGTGGCCGCTGCTCAGGATCTCTCTGGGGCCTTGGGCATAAGGGCCCGGCTGAAACAAGACCTTGTGCCGTCGTTCCCGCCTTCCCTCCGGAGAAACCGGGTCTTCTCCCAGACCGAAATGCTTCATGATCATGTCCGGAGGTGCTGCGGACACGATAAGGGTCCCTCCCTGGCGCACCCAGTTCTCCAGGGCCTGAAGTTCTCCTGGATCAAGGCCGACCTCAGGCTGGAAAACCACGACCACGGTGGTCAAAGGGCTGAGATCCCCAAAGGGTTTTTCCCATCGCTCCGCAGGGACGCCCAGAGTCTTCAGCCACAGGTAAAGGGCCTTGTAACCCGATGACCCAGCGCTGTGAGTGGTCGGCCGACCTTTCCCTTGCGCCCCTGCCTGCCACGCCTCCAGGGCCACCAACCCATAGGCCAGAAGAAAACCCAGGGCGCAAACGGCTGCGATCTTCAGCCAGGCAGGCCATCCTTCAAACCTCATGCGACAGCCTCCATTCGACGCAGCCACTCCTTGCAGCTACGGTAGGCTTCCTCTTTCGGCTGTCCCAGCCCGTACCACGCTTCTTCATAGAGGTCGATCAGCTGTCTCAGGGCGGTGCGCCTATCCTGCGGCCCTTCAACCCGCGAGAAATGCTCCCTGTTCGTTGCCTCCGGTTGATAGACCCACCAGCCTCTTCCGTGGCCTTCCATGAGCACGGAGACAAAGAATGCCCGCACCGCGTCACGAAAGGCGCCTTCCCCAGCCTTCCTCTCCGCCTCAGCGCGCAAGGCCTGCCAGTCTATCCCTCCCGCGGGTTTTGCCTCGATGGGGGCTTGTTTCACACCCTGTCGCCTCCATCGCCATCCGAGGGACCCTGAGGAGCGCAGGATCCACACCACCAGGATGAGTCCCGCCAAAATGAGCACGCCGTAAAGGGCGTACGGAACCCATCGCAAGGAGACCCCCTCGATGGGGCCGACGCGGTCCCTCAGCCATTCCAAGACCCGCCTGAGGAGATCCTTCACCCAGGCGCGCCACTTGGACGGTTTGGCTTCTTTCAACTGCTGGAATTCCCTGGCTCCGTAAACCTCGTCAAGGCTCGCCCTGTTCTTCGGCCAGTCGGATGTCGTCATCGGCAACGCCCCTTCCCACGCCACTTCATCGGAAAGGGATTTGAGGTGGGCCAGGAGTTTTTTCCTTCCCTCCGGTGATTTTCCCCCTTCGTTGATCCAGTGATGCAGGGTCTTTCCGTCCGCCTCCATGACCTCCCCAAGGCCGCTGATCACTCTGAACTGAAGGGGAAACCATTCCCGAAGGGTTGCCATCTCCTCTTCCTGGAGTTCCCCTTCCCTGGATTGAACCAGGTTCACGCTGTCCTTAAGCCGGGTCCTGTACTCCCCAAGGGGCACGGGGGTGGCCCAAACGCTCGGCGCAAGGGCGACGATGAGGACGGAAAAGTGGAAAAGGAGGGCGGGCGTTCTCTGGAATCGAAAAGATCTCATGTTCCCTGCTCAATCCGTCGTGAACGGCTTTAATGCTTTTTCTGCTACTTTTTCCTTCTTCGAATCCGTGCCGGCGCCATCTCATCCTGCCCGCGCTGAAACTGAAGGACAATGACGGCTGCGATCACCAGGGTTCCTCCCATGACCTGGAGGGCATTCATCGTCTCGCCCAGAGCCAGAAAAGCGATGAACCCGGCGGATATGGGTTCCAGGGTAGCGGTGATGCTCGCCCGAGTCGCCCGAACATAGTTCACCCCCACAAAGAAAAGCCCAAAGGGAAGGATAGTCCCGATGACCGTGATGTAGAGCAGGCCTATCCACTGGCCGGCGCTGAATCCCGCTGTCACGTAATGAAAAGGCGGGTAGATGACGTGCCACGTGAGGGCAGCAAAGGCAAGAGCATAGAAGAGGACCGTCCAGGGGGAATAGCGGTGCATCCCCCGCTCGCCGAGAAGGGTGTAGCCTGCAAAGGTTACGGCGGAAATCACCCCACCGGCGATTCCCAACTGGTTCAGATGGAGGAGATGCAGATCGTACCCGCCCACGACGAGGTAACACCCGCCCAGAGCGAAGATCAGAGCGATGAGTTTGATGGAGGTGAGTCGCTCTTTCCAGAAACACATGGAAAAGAGGGCGACAAAAATGGGGGCGAGGTATTGAAGCAGGATGGCGGCAGCCACCTGGATCTTGCTGATGGCGTAAAAATAGGATCCCTGAACCAGGGCCATGGCAACAGCCCCGAGAAGGAAGAAATAGGCGACGTCCCTCCTGCGGATCCTCAGGGTGTCGCGGGCAAAAAGAGCGAGGAAGACGGCCAGCAGGGCTGAACCGAAGGTGACTCGGACCTGGGTCACATCGAAGGGGCTCAAACCGCCTTCAAACAGGGCCTTCCCAGCAGTCCCGGAAGAGGCCCACATCACAGCAGCCGCGACAACGCACGCATAGCCTCTCGCTGAACTGCTCTTGTCCTGATCCTCCATCCCAGCCCCATGACGCCGCTCATATCAAGTCCGGGCATGATGGTCAACGTTTTTCATCATGGGATCAAGGCTGGAATCGAAGCCTTTTGCGTCAGATAATCCCCATACCGCTCAGCACGGAGAGCATGACCGCAGCGGCGATGACGGAACCCACCTGCCCGCCCGCGTTGGCACCCATGGCGTGCATCAGGAGGTAGCTCCTTTTGTTGTACTTCTGGCCTTCCTTCTGCACCACCCGGGCAGCCATGGGAAAGGCTGAGATTCCGGCCGCGCCGATGAGGGGATTGATCTTCCCGCCGCTCAGAACCCGCATCAACTTGCCAAGCATGATGCCGCAAACCGTGTCCAGGCAGATCGCCAGAAGCCCGAGGCAGAGAATGATCAGCGTCTGGGGCTTCAAGAAAGCCTCTCCTGCCATGGTCGCGCCGATGGACAGACCCAGAAAGAGGGTCACCACGTTGGCGATTTCGTTTTCCGAGGCTTTTGTGAGCCGCGCCACGACTCCCGATTCCCTCATGAGGTTCCCGAGCATGATTGTCCCGAGAAGGGGAAGGCCCTTTGGCGCGATCATCCCGCCGATCACCGTGATGACCAGAGGAAAGAGAAGCTTCGTGGTCTTGGAAACCGACCCCCTCATGGCGGGCATGATGGTATTTCTCTCTTTTTCGGTCGTGAGAATCCTCATGATCGGAGGCTGTATGACGGGAACGAGAGACATGTAGGAGTACGCAGCCACGGAAACCGCACCGAGCAGGTGCGGGGCATACTGGGATGTGACATAAATGGCCGTGGGGCCGTCACAGGCTCC
>JAGUZM010000171.1 GCA_020060805.1 Deltaproteobacteria bacterium
CTGCTGGAGCTTGTCCATGAGCATGTAGAACCCGGATCCCTTGATCCCGAGGCGGTTCGTCCTGGGTATCCTGCAGTCATTGAAGAAGATCTCCGCCGTGTCCTGGCTGTGCCAGCCCATCTTGGAAAGTTTCTTGGCTTTTTCGAACCCCCTGGTCCCCCCTTCGACGAGATACAGATCCATCCCCCGGTAGGGGTCGTCGACGGCGGGGTCCCTTGCCGCTAGGACCAGAAGGTCGCAATTCATGCCGTTGCTGATGAATATTTTCTGGCCGTTGATGACCACATCCTCGCCGTCTTCAACCGCAGTGGTCCGGATGGACGAAAGGTCACTTCCTGCATTCGGTTCGGTCATCGCGATGGCCGTGACCACATCGCCTGACACGCATCCGGGAAGGTACTTTTGTTTTAACTCTTCAGACGCGAAAGAGGTGATGTACGGCACCACGATATCGCTGTGGAGCGGCGCAAC
This sequence comes from Deltaproteobacteria bacterium, assembly GCA_020060805.1. Taxonomy (GTDB): domain Bacteria; phylum Desulfobacterota; class DSM-4660; order Desulfatiglandales; family HGW-15; genus JAHECH01. Next base: position 472 of record JAGUZM010000171.1, read on the forward strand.
AAGACCCGTCTGGTGGGTCAGGGCCAATTCCTCTGTGACGATCACGGAGTAGAGAAAATCCCCTCCCATGCCGCCGTACGCGGTCGGAACGCTCGTGCAGAGAAAGCCCTGCTCCCCCATCCTCTTCCAGGCGCTTTTGGGGACGATCCCTTGCCTCTCCCATTCATCCGCCTGGGGAATGACTTCTGCTTGGAAGAATCGGCGAACCCTTTCTCTGAACCGGATGTGCTCTTCCGTGTACTTTAGAATTTCCAAACTCGTTCCTCCTCATCCCTTGTCCTTCCCCACGACCTGCTCCACCAGCATGTCTTTCTCCACCCTCCCCGGCTCCATAAAAAGTTCGAGGGCTTTTGCGTCCCTGTAAAAATGTTCCACCTGTCCTTCGGTCATGTACCCGAAGCCGCCTAGGATCTGAACCGCGCGATTTGTCACATCGTACGCAGCCTTCGCTCCCACGACTTTTGACATGAGAATGAACCGGGGGTCTGGTTTCCCCTGATCAGCGGAACGGGCCGCCTTGTAGACCACGAGCCGCGCCGCTTCCACAGCGATGACCATGTCCGCAACCATGTTCTTGATCAGGTCGAAGGAAATGATCGCCCTGCCGAATTGCTCTCTTTTTTTGCCGTAATCCACCGCCCGGTCCAGGGCGCCCTGGGCTGCTCCCACACCCATCGCACCGCACCTGACCCTCATGGTGTTCAAGAACGTCATGACATAGCCGTGGCCCTGGTCTTTCTCGCCCACCAGATGCTCTTCAGGCACGATGAGGCGATCGAAGGAGAGGATGCAGTCCGGGACCATCCTCATGCCCAGCTTCCCCCCGCTCGGCCTGCATTCCAGGCCGGGGGTCCCTCTCTCCACCAGAAACAGGGACTGAGACAGAGAGTCATCCGCGGTTTGGCACACCAGAAGGATATTTTGGGCGAGATCCCCCAAAGTCACAAAGGGTTTGCTCCCGCTGACAGCATAACCGCGAGGCTCTTTTTTCGCAAAAACCTTCAGGGGAGCAAGGGCGTAACCGTCCTCTAAGAGAGCTAGCGTCATAAGCGCTTTGCCTTGCGCCAAAGGCAGAAGGACTTTCTCCTTCTGTTCTTGGCTTCCCTGGGCGATGATCAGGTCTGCCCCGAAATCCGAAAGGCCCAGGGCCATTCCAACCCCGGAGTCCTGCGTGCAAAAAGCCTCGGTGATCAGGGCAACATCCAGAAGACCCATGTCCTGACCCCCGAACGCTTCCGGGTAGTGGACCCCTATGAACCCCAGCTCGCTCGCCTTTTCCCAAACAGAGCGGGGAAACTGCTGATTCCTGTCATGTTCCAGAACAAGGTCCGGATCGAATTCGCCTTTTGCAAACTCCCGGGCCGCTTTCTGGATGTCCAGCTGCTCTTTGTTCAGGTTGAAATCCATACAACACCTCAGAACGGTTCAAAACGCAAGTCCCCACCAGCAGAGCTGGTGGCATCGGGTGACCCATCGAACAGGATTAGACTGAATTCCAATGAGCAAATCCGAAATCCGAAGTACGAAAACCTAAACAAATCCAAATGAAAAAATCTCAATGTCAAAAACAATCATATTAGTTCTGGCAACAGCATTCTTGGTTCCGTTCATTTGAAAATTCGGATTTTGGATTCTTGCCCGCCGGAGGTGGGTGAATTTCGAATTTCGATATTCGGATTTCAAGCGATCGCTTTTACCCCGCGTCGGTCGAACCTATCCATGCCCTCCACCAGAGGTGCAAGGTTTAGCGACAACGAAGGTCAATGGCGTACCGATCGCCGTCGGTATCGTAGAAAACGATCCGGGTTGCCTTTTTCCAACGATTCTCGTCCATGGTGCAGTAAAAAGCGATGGTGTCACCCGGGGCGACTCGAATTCTTCCATGGGGCATCAATGTTTCGACACGCTCTGACCCATGGGTGTCGTGCAGGTCAAAATAGCTCGGAACGCAGACGTTCTCTTGACCGCTGTTGGTGATCCGGATCTCCAGGTTCTGGTCAAACACCCTCATGCCGCAGCAGGTCTTGAACCCGAAGATGTCTTCCACCGCAGAATTCATGATCACTTGGATTTGAAGGGGCATAAGCACACACCCGGGGAACGCTATAAGATGCCTTGCTTCACCACGGAGACACAGAGGGCACAGAGAAAAATTTTTGTTTGTCGGGAGATACCGACAAACAAAAATGCTCTGCCGTGAAAGAATCTTATGAGGATTATTTTCGTCTATCCCGGCCCGTCGGGTCGGGATAGACGAAAAAATAAATCCCCCTCCGTGTCCTGTGCCTCAGTGGTAAATAAGTGACCCCGTTTACGAAGCGTTGTCCTTAGTCTTTGTGCCTTCCGATGATCGCGATGCTGCAGATGTTCATAAAAGGCACGCCCCCCAGGTTCTGGGTCAGGCCGAACCTGGGGTTCCTCAGCTGCCTCTCACCCGCCCTTCCCTGAAGCTGCAAATACATTTCATACAGCATGCGAAGCCCGGAAGCGCCGATGGGATGGCCGAAACACTTCAAGCCCCCGTCCACCTGGGCGGGTATTTTCCCGTCCCGGTTGTAGAAACCATCCAGCACCTCTCTCCAGGCCTTCCCCCGGTCGGAGATGTGGAGGTCTTCATAAGTGACCAGTTCCGTGATGCTGAAGCAGTCGTGAAGCTCCATCATGCTGATCTCTTCCCTGGGGTTCTTGATCCCCGCTTCTTCATAGGCTTTGAGGCTGCATCGTTCCGTGGTCATGAAGTGATCACCGTCCCAGCGGTTGTAACCCATTTCCTCGCCGTTGCTCAGGGCGAGCTGGAGGGCCTTCACGGTGATCGGGTTCGCCTTCCCCATCTCCTTTGCCTTCTCAACCGTGGTGACGATGGCGCAGGCCGATCCGTCGCTCACGCCGCAGCAGTCGAAAAGCCCCAGGGGGTAGGCGATGATCGGGGAAGCCATGACCTGCTCGATGGTGACGGGCTTCCTGAGATGGGCCTTGGGGTTGAGCGCCCCGTTCTCATGGCTCTTGACCGACACCTGGGCCATGGCCCGCTTCAAATCCTGATCCTGAACCCGGTGCTTGGCCGCGTAGGCCGTGGCCAGCTGTGCAAAAGACCCCGGGGCGGTCATGTTGGGGTTCCACAGCCAGATGAGAGAACCCATACTTGAACTGACCATGTTGGGCAGGCCGCCGAACCCGGTATCTTTCAATTTTTCCACGCCCAGGGCGAGACAGATGTCATAGGCTCCGGACGCGACGGCATACACGGCGCCCCGAAACGCTTCGGTTCCGCTGGCGCAGAAGTTTTCCGTCCGTGTCACGGGGATAAAGGGAAGCCGAAGATTCATGGACAGGGGCAGGGCGCTTTTGCCCACGTTGATTTCCTCGTAGCACGTCGCAAGCCAGGCGGCCTGGACTTCATCCCTGTCAATGCCCGCATCCGCGATGCACTCCGTGAAGGACTCGACCATCAGCTCTTCAGCACCCATGTTCCACCGCTCACCAAAACGGGAGCACCCCATGCCGATGATCGCTACCTTGTCTCTGATTCCCGTGGCCATAATCACACCCCCCATGAAAGAATGGAGTCTTGGAGTACATGAAGAAGGGAGTAATGGAGTGTTGGAGAACTGGAGTGTTGGGTCTTTGCATCACTCCACCACTCCATCACTCCATCACTCCAGTACTCCAGTTTTTGAGTGCTCCAGTTTCAAAACTTGAACAGCTTTTCGATCAGCTGCGACTTCATCAGATCTCCCTCGATCTTCAGCTTCCCCCCTGTGTAGGCTTTCATCGCGTTCAGCTCACCCCTGATCAGCTTCACAAAATCTTCCTCCCCCATCTTCACCGTCGTCGTCGGACGCTCGTGCGTCCCCTCCTTCACCTCGCAGCGCTTCTCCTTCACCACCACATGCCACGTCCCGCCGCCCCCTCCGGAAATCACGAACTGAAACACCACGTCCACCCCGGCAGCCTTCTCCGCCTGAAAGGCTTCCGGAATCCGATCGAATATCCCTTTCACCGTCATCTCCCCCCGCTCCGGCGGCCCGGCCTCCCCCTTCTTCCCGCTCACCGCATCCAGAAGAGGTCCGTACGCAGCCATCGCGTTCGGATACTCTTTCGCAGCCGAAAGGTTGCTGATCCCATCCCAGGACTTATGGATTTCCTCCACCGTGGGAACCGTTTTCCCGTCCCCGATCATCACGCCCGGCCCGGTGACGATCCCCACCCTGTTGAAATAGCCCATGCCCGCGTTGAAGATCATCCCGTTCTCCCGGCATCCTTCAGAGCAAAGGTAGAGCACGAGGGGGGCGACAAACTCAGGTTTCAGCTTCTCGAATATCTCCGGCGGCAGCACCCCTTCCGTCAACCTCGTCCCGGCAATGGGCGCCACCGTGTTC
>JAGUZM010000012.1 GCA_020060805.1 Deltaproteobacteria bacterium
AATCAATTTTAAAAGAGCGTCCCGAGAGCTTATGAGACGCAGTACCTGATGAATGAGAAGCAGGGGTTGAGCAAAGAGCAGTTTCTGGAGGATGCAACTCTCAGGCGCGCCTTCGTAAAAAGCATCGAAATCATCGGACAAGCATCAAAGAAGATACCCTCTGAACTGAGGAATCGATATCCAAAAGTGAACTGGAAAGCCATAGCCGGCATGAGAGACCGGCTCATCCACGATTACTTCGGGGTTGACTACGATATCGTCTTGGATGTTCTACAAAACAAAATACCCGCTCTTCGTGAAGATATGCTGGAGATTTTGGAAGAAGAAGAGGGTAAAAGTTGACCACCGTTCCCCCTCGTTCGTCCTTCGATACCTCAGGACGAACGGTTTTAGGAAGGGGTGAAGGGGGACACTCTTTTAGAATTTAATTGGAAACATACTTTGCTGATAGATCAAAGGGTATATTCGGGGACTTAGGTGGGGATTTCATGATGATGTCCAGGAGGATCGTGACACACATGGACAGCAAGTGTCCACAGAGATGTTTTTGAATTTTAGAAGGATGTCCCACTTCACAGCACTGAAGCTAGCCCTCCACCTTTGGACTTATTTAGAGACTTCAGAATAACTTGTTCGCCCTTGATAGGATAATCACTGCTATTGCCTGTAGGAAGGAACAACCATGCCGCATTCAATTCGCAGTGTACTCGTGACATTCATATGCATACTTGCTTTGTTTGGCAGTCTCGAGCATGCCGCTGCGCAATCTGCCACCCCATTGAACGCTGAAAATTCGGATCCAGGGAAGCTGGGTTGGATGACGGGTTTCCCGCCGCCGCCTGAAAAGTTGATCATGCAGCCCGAGTCTGATTACTTCAGCTTCCCCAAGTTGCGTTGGACGGTATGCCACATTCGCGAACTGCTGCCCACAAAGCAAGTGAATCGCGGTATCGGTCCTCCGGTACCGCTGACGTACGCGATCAATGACGGCATTGATGCTGTGCGCTTCACGCCGCTTGGTAGCAACGAACAAATGACATGGAAGGAATCGCTTTCGGCCAACTACACCGATGGCATACTCATCATTCACAAGGGCCGGGTTGTTTACGAAAAGTACCTTGGTTGTCTCGACGAGATGGGTAAGCACGCTGCGATGTCGATGACGAAGTCCCTGACGGGACTTCTGGCGGAGATCCTCGTTGCAGAGAGGAAACTTGATGACACAGCCAAAGTGGCTACCATCATCCCGGAACTCTCCCACAGTGCTTTTGGTAGTGCAACGGTTCGTCAAGTCATGGATATGACAACCGCTCTTGACTACAGCGAAGACTACGCCGATCCCAAGGCTGACATATGGGCCTATTCGGCCGCTGCGAGCCCTTTACCAAAACCCAAGGGATACAAAGGCCCCAACGGATACTTCGAATACCTTCAAACTGTCAAGCAGGATGGGGTTCATGGGAGGGCTTTCGGCTACAGGACCATCAACACGGATGCACTCGGGTGGATCGTGTCGCGGGTCACGGGCAAGAACCTTGCCGACCTGCTGTCGGATCGTATCTGGAGCAGGATGGGCGCGGAGCAGGATGCCTATATGACCGTCGACAGCAAGGGTACCCCGTTCGCAGGCGGCGGCCTCAGTGGCGGTCTGCGAGACCTGGGGCGAATCGGTCTGCTGATGCTGAACGGCGGAGAGATAAATGGCCAGCGGCTGTTCCCGCAGGAGGTCGTGGAGCAGATTCGGGCCGGCGGCGACAAGAAGGCCTTTGCCAAGGCGGGCTACAAAACACTTGAAGGCGGCAGCTACCGCAGCATGTGGTGGATTTTTCACAACCGGCATGGTGCCTTCGCTGCACGCGGTGTGTATGGACAGACTATCTATGTCGATCCGATGGCTGAAATGGTCATTGCACGCTTTGCATCCTTTCCTGCGGCGAAGAACGCTAATATTGACCCGACCTCGTTGCCCGCCTATCAGGCCGTGGCCGAGCATCTGATGAGAAAGTGACGAGTACATAACCTTTGGCGAATCGGGTAAAGGGGAGCTTTGAACTCCCCCTCCCCACACCATCCGCCTCCGCTAAAGCTGTGGCGGGAGAGGCCCCGCATGCGGGTCTCCTCCTGAGGTTTACTCACCCATGGCGAGCAGACGAGCTTGCCGATGGCAAGTAAACTTCGGACACCGCCTCACGCTTGCCCGCCGTAGCGCTTCAGCGCGCAATCACGGCGACGCCCCCGGATCGGGTCCGGGGCAGGCTTTTGCCTTCGGCTAGTACTTATGTTAATGATATCAGCCATTAACAGGATTCACGTACAGGGGACATTCATTCCATAAGCCGTTCGACTGGTCCTTCGACACGCTCAGGATGGTGAGTCAAATCGAACCACTCACGGTCCTGAGGTTCTCGAAGGATTCACGCCCCCCGTTAAGCCGGGATCTTCGACATGTCGGGCGTACACAAGGGAATCCAATGGACGCCGAAATAGCGGGGTTGAGAATTTCCGGCCCCGTAACTCGGCCCCACTGATTCCCAAGTTAAGCCTACAGAGAAATATGGACAGCTCTCGCACATCCATCTATAATTCGTTAGGAGGGTCGATATGCCAACGATCAGCAACATCCCGGGGCCATACCGATTCTTCTTCTACAGCTTCGACTGTAACGAGCGAATTCACGTGCATGTTCAGAGAGGAAGGATGGGAGGGAGAGGATTATGGAGGCATGGTATGAACATTGCGGTGCAAATACAAGACGTGAGAATTAAGAGTATAAGCGTCACCGAAGACACCATTACGGCTCAGCTTGTGGATGGGCGGGCAATCAGCGTTCCACTTGCCTGGTCATGGCGATTGGCGGAGGCTACTCCCAAACAGCGGGCAAACTGGGAAATAATCGGGGATGGTCAGGGCGTGCACTGGCCGGATATTGACGAGGATATTAGCGCTGAAGGCATGCTTTACGGCATTCCCGCTTCAAGACCCCGGATATCTCCCCAACTCAATCCAAGATCAGAAAAGAGCAAAGCTGCTGCTAAGAGCCGCTCCAAACCGACCGGATAAAGCACCGGCAGGTTAAGCGTGCCGTTGAGACTGTCGAAAAACCATTATTGGATTCACTTCCTGATTGTGTGAAGACTCGTCTGTGGTGGAACAGGCGCGTGATCGAAACGAGCTGAGCAGATGGAGAACCACAGATGCCCCGATACAAACCTTACGACTACAATCATTTAATGATGATCCCAGTGAGCCTGGAAGATCAGCTTGTTCCGGGGACACTTGAATACAACATCGACAAGGTCTTGCACTTCGGAAGAAGCTACGCGATGGCCTCATAGAGCGAGGTAAGGGAGGAAGGCGTGTATGGCGCCACTTTGTGGGTTTGTCACAGCGATTGGAGTGCCCAACCGTACCGCTTGTGAGTTCGATGTGATTTCTTTGCCGCGAGATGCCTTGTTCCAATAACAGTTAGGAAAGTGGATTCCGAAAACCAGGTTTTTAGACAGCCTCGTTAGGCCTTAAGTAGCGATGGAAAGGTCAATCACAAGAACAGTCGTTGCGGGGCTTGCTGGTGGCTTCGCTTTAAACCTCACCATGCTAGTAACCTTCCGGCTGATAGGGTTCGGCTGGGACGGCAGCGGTATCCTCCTCGATCCGTCTGTTCAGAGCCGAAAGCTGATAGCCGTGTGGACGGAGATCGAGCCGCTTCCGCTGGTGGTCTCGAACCCTATCCCGATTCTCGGTGGTCTGATGTTGTTCGGAATAGGCCATGCATTTGTTTACCGGTGGCTGTCGCCGGCGTGGCCGCTGGGTGTTGTACGTAGAGCAATCCGACTCGCAGCTCTCGTGTTTTTCATCGCTTACGTCTTCTGGGAGTTCTTTACCCCCTTCAATCAATTCGGCGAACCAGCTCTGCTGGTGGGGTTAGAACTTGTGTTCTGGGCTGTTATTGCCCTTGCCGAATCCTTTGCAATTGCAGCTGTGATGGAGCTTTTCTGGGCGAAGGGGGTCGCTGCAAGTACATGATATTTGATCGAATCGTGTTGAAATGGGCATCTGAAATGGGCCTATAGAGGCTGTCCGTCAACTCCGAGTGTACAAGACAGATAGCCTTTCCGTTCATGGTTCGATACCTCACCACGAATGGAAAATCAAACACTTACGGAGCAACGTCGTCGTTCGCCCTGAGGTATCGAAGGGTGAACGTTCGCTATATCCAGGTTGTCGGACAAGCTCTATAATGCGTTTTTCAGGGGCGAAAAAGGCGGTTTTCCCCACAAAGCTAATGCAAGAGGAAGACGACACTTCACTCCGGGCCGGCTAACGCAGTCGCAGCAGCGCCAACCAGGTCATTAGACACGATGTCAGACGCTCGCATGTGGGTCCCGCGCCGCAAGCTCACGCCACGGGTCAACACCGCATTCGCCCTCGGACGGACTTGACAAGGGTTTTCCTGTTGGCTATACTTCGGATATCCACGGGAGGTATCCATATGGTGACAAAAATCCAGAAGTGGGGAAACAGTCAGGGGTTGCGCCTTCCCAAGCGGCTACTCGAGGACGCGCGTATTTCCGTAGGGGACGACGTCGATGTAACCGCGCAGGACGGTCTGATTGTCATTGCTCCGGCAAGACGTATTCGCGGCAGGCATAGTCTGAAAGAACTCGTCTCACGTATACCCAAGAACTACAAGAGGGAAGAAACTGATTGGGGCAAGCCGGTTGGCAGAGAGGTTTGGTAGGTGAAAGCGTACATTCCGAAAAAGGGGGATTTCATCGCAGTCACCTTCGACCCCCAGTCGGGTCATGAGCAAATGGGTCGTCGTCCTGCGCTTGTCGTGAGCAACACCCTGTTCAACGAGCAAACGGGGCTAACCATTGTATGCCCCCTGACTAGCACTGACCGGCGTTACCCTTTTCACGTGGCAGTCACCAAGAACCCGGAAGTGAAGGGATTTGTGATGGTTGAACAGGTGAAGTCCATCGATTTTCGTGCTCGCCAAGCGAAGCCGATCGGAAAGGCCTCAGATGATCTGCTCGACGAAGTTCTTTCAATCCTCGATGCCTGTATCTATTGAATGAGCAAAGGGGGTTGGGTTGCGGCAAGTATGTTATATCTGAACGTATAGTTCAGAAATGGCCATCTGAAATGGGCCTATAGAGCCTGTCCTGAGGTATCGAAGGATATCGAAGGTTGAACGGCGGTCAAATTCCAGCTGCCCGACATCCTCTATAATGCGTTTTTCGACGGCAAAAAGGCTGTGTTTCCCGAGAGTCCATTAAGGCACCGAGCGATATTGTGTTCCAGGCTCATGGAGAGCGGTGTCTCCATAAGGCTCTTTTCGGGGCTGGAAGAGCGGGTATACGCCTCTAAAACCTCTATTTCCGTAACATTCATGGCGAATGACCGACTGCATGCCCTGACGCGACCACAGGTTCAGGTGTGAGATGAACACCAATCAGCTTTCGCGGGGCCAACTGGCGGCAAGGCCTTGGTACGGCTCGTGGCTGTTTTCATCATCCTGATGGCCATGCTCCTACTGCCGGCAGGTACTCTGGCCTACTGGGAAGCCTGGGCGTATATGGCCGTACTCTTCGTGCCGATGACGCTCGCCCTCCTCTATCTGCTCAAGAACGACCCGCATCTTCTACGAGATAAGGGACATTCTTGACATATTGACATTCTCGGCAGGTTGGAATATTGAGAGCGCATGCCACGGCAGTCACGAATAGACGCTCCCGGGGCGCTACACCATCTGATGATCCGAGGGATCGACAGGACGATGATCTTCCGAAACAATAAAGTTCGCGACTTCTTTCATGATCGTCTTGGCAAAATCCTCCTTGAAAGCGGCACCTCGTGTTACGCATGTGCGTATTCGGGGCGAATCCGTAGCGAAGGCGCGCACTATTCTGTGCTACGTAGGGGCGCGTGGGATGGGATTAACCGCGGTCTCAATTGCGAAAGATATCGGAATCAGCCCATCGGCGGTAAGTAGGGCGATATCCCGTGCGCCAAAGGTAATGCAGGGTCATGATATCGAGGGCCAACTCTTAGAATGTCAATAAATCAAGAACGTTATATATGAGGAAGGAGAAAGGAA
>JAGUZM010000062.1 GCA_020060805.1 Deltaproteobacteria bacterium
ACGGGGGAGACCATGAGAAAACCGACGGTAATGGGCTTGATGGAAAAGATCGGGGGGTCAAACACACGGGTATCCGTACCCCAGACGAACTCCACCATGCCTTTGAAAAAGAAGGAGAGGCCGACGGTGACCATGATCACGGCAAGGATGGGCTCCCCGATCAGCTTGTCCAGGAAGATCCTCTCCGTCAGGAAACCGAGGGCGATCCCGATAAGGAGAGTGCATACCACGGCGAGAACAAAGGGCACTCCCATCTGGTGGAAGGTGAGGGTCACGTAGGCACCGATCAGGGTCAATTCGCCCATGGCCAGGTTGAGGACCCCGGAGCATTTGTAAATCAGGACCCATCCCAGGGCGACCAGAGCATAGATTCCCCCCACCATGATGCCGGTGATCAGGGCCATAAAAAAGAGTTCCATCGGTTGAACCTCCCCCTTGATCTACACATTCACGTTCTGGACACGGAGATCGGTCTTGATGCGCTGTTCCCGGCCGTCTTCATAGGTGATGGTCGTATCCATGTGGACGATGTCTCTGTCCGAATAGAGGCCGGCCACGATATCTTTGTACCGGTTTTCCACAAAAGCCCTGCGAAGCTTGCTCGTTCGGGTCAATTCTTCGTCATCAGCGTCGAAAACTTTGTAGAGGTTGACGAAGCGGTGAATCCGGGCCGTTGCCGGAAGGTCCTTGTTCGCTTCCTCAATCTGTTTTTGCACGAGGCCGTAAACCTCGGCCTTCTGTGAGAGCTCCGGGTAGCTCGTGTAGTTGATCTTTCTCTCATCAGCCCACTTGCCCACGACGGAATAATCGATGCACATGACCGCGGTGACAAAAGGTCTCTTGTCGCCGATGACCCATGCTTCCTGGATAAAGGGGCTGAACTTGAGGCGCGTCTCGAGATATTGGGGGGAAAAAGGCCGTCCGTCCTTCAGGGTCATGACGTCCTTGGATCGGTCGAAGACGACAAGGTGGCCGTCCTCGTCGATGAATCCCCTGTCCCCGGAATAGAGCCAGCCGTCGACCAGGGTCTTCTTGGTCGCCTCTTCGTTCTTGTAGTATCCCTGGAACACGGAAGGGCTTTTGGAGACGATTTCGCCCTCATCGGTGATCTTGACTTCCGTTTGCGGGATCGGCGTTCCCACGGTGTCGAATTTCACATCCCCGTCTCTGTGGACGATGGAGATGCCCGCGATCTCCGTCTGCCCGTAGATCTGCTTCAGGTTTACACCCAGGGCGTGGAAAAAGCGGAAGTGGTCGGGCCCCATGGCCGCACCCCCCGTGTAGGCATGCCTCAACCTCGACATGCCGAGGTGATCTTTCAGCTTCTTCTGCATGGTGACGAAGGCAAGCCAATTGAGAAGCTTCCACCCCAGGGGCACGGGCTTTTTCTCGAACTTATAATTCGCGACCTTGTAGCCCACTTTGGTGGCGAATTCGTAGGTCTTTCTCTTGATCCAGCTTGAGTCGATATACTTGACCTGAACCTGTCGGGTCATGCCTTCATAAAGCCTCGGAGGTGCAAACATCACATGAGGCCCGATCTGGCGGATATCCTCGCGGGCCGTGGTAGGCTCCTCAGGGAAGTTGAGGGTGTAGCCCACCTGAAGACCGCAGGAGATGGACATCATCTGCTCGCCGATCCAGGCAAAGGGGAGATAGGAGACGAAATCGTCCGTGTCGCGGCAGGGGTCGACGGACATGAGATTATGGCCCATGGTGAGCATGTTCCAGTGACTCAGGAGCGCCCCTTTGGGGAGAGCCGTGGTCCCGGATGTATAGAAGAGCAGGCATATGTCGTCCCCGTGGCCTTCGTGGATCAAATTTTCGAAGAGGTTCGGGTCCTTTTGGTCCAGTTCCTTTCCCAACTCCTGGACTTTTCGCAGGCTCAGGAGGTTATCGTAGTGATAGTGGCGCATCCCCTTGGGATCATCCCAGAGGATGTATTTCAGTTTCGGGCAGTCGTCTTTGATCGAAAGGGCCTTGTCGGCTTCTTCCTGGGTTTCCCCGATGAAGAACTTGGCATCCGAATGGTCAATGATGTACTTCACTTCCTCCATCATGCAGTCCTGGAAGAGCCAGACTCCTACGCCGCCGGCGCAGAGGGCAGCCATCTCAGACCATAAACCTTCCGGCCGGTTATCCCCGATCATGGCTACTTTGTCGCCTCGCTTCAAGCCCAGACTGACCATGCCCAGGGAGAGGTGTTTGACGTTGGTGTAGTAGTCTTGCCAGGTGAAAGGTCGCCAGATGCCAAACTCCTTCTCTCTCATGGCGACCTTGTTTCTCCCGTATTTTTTGCACTGCTGCAGGAAGAGTTTTGGTATGGTGAGGTCCTTCGTGATCTCTATGCGAGACTCGCTCATGTTTCCCGCTACCTCCTCGTGGAATACAGATCCTCTTCTCCCAAATAGGCCTTGATCACTTCGCGGTTGTTCTGAACTTCCCTGGGTGTCCCGTCGATGATCTTGTTCCCGAAGTTCAAAACAAAAACGCGGTGCGAAATATCCATGACGACACCCATGTCATGCTCAACCAGGATGCATGTCACTTTCCAGCGCTTCTCTTCATTGACGTCGAGGATGAATCGGGCCATGTCCTCGACTTCCTCCAGGTTGAGGCCGGCCAGGGGCTCATCCAGGAGAAGGAGCTCGGGGTTAAGGGCGAGCGCTCTGCCCAGCTCAACCCGCTTTTGGAGCCCGTAGGGAAGCATTTCAACGGTCTTGTTCCGGATGCTCTCTATTTCCAGAAGGTCGATGATTTCCTCCTCGATGAACTTACGGGATTCCAGTTCCTCCTGTCTCGTCTTTCCGATGTATATGGACCCTCTCAAAATGCCGGACTTCAGATGGATGTGTCTCCCGAGACGGATGTTGTCCAAAACGGTCATGC
>JAGUZM010000060.1 GCA_020060805.1 Deltaproteobacteria bacterium
CCGATCGCCAAGGGCATTCGAACAAGGCAGGAGCTGACCCGGCTCGGCTACCGCGTGGAATGGCGCGCCTACCCCATGATGCACCAGGTCTGCACGGAGGAAATCAGCGATATCCGAACGTGGCTCCTGAAGGTGCTCAGCATGGATGCCTTTTAGCTATAAGCATTCCGGACGAAGGGGATAGGTGGGGCACCTGGGAAGCGGAGGGCTACATCAAGATTAGGATCGCTCCGCTTGAGGAGCACTCCACTGCGTTCCCTTTGAGGATCGCTCGGCTTCCCGTCCTCCGTCGCAGGGCCACTGCGGAGGGTGGACGCCTCGCTTGAGGCAACTGCTTTTGGTTCTTCCCTCAAGGGCTGCTTTGCAGCCCGCTCCTCAAGGCGCGTACGCGCCGCTCCTCTTTGTCATTCCCACCTGTCCTTGCCCGTTTTCTTGAGGTCCATGTACTGGATCTTTCCCCGCTCGTTGACAAAGGCGCCGACGAGCCAGCTGACAATGCTGATGATGAGGGATCCGAACACGGCAGGCCAAAACCCGCGGACCTCGAAACCGGATATGACGCCTGAGACCATCATCAAAAGGAGAGCGTTGATGACAAAGATGAAAAGGCCGAAGCTCAGGATCGTTGCCGGAAGGGTCAGGAGGATCAGGATGGGACGGAAAAAAGCGTTCAGAATCCCGAGGATCGCCGCGGCAAGAAAAGCGCTCCAAAATCCGTGCACCGTGATCCCCTCGACGACATAGGAGGCGACGAGAATAGCCGCCGTGAGCACGAGCCATCGAAAAAGGATCCCCATGTTCAACCCCTGCTGTTTGCCGATTAGGGCACTCGGCCTGTGAGCCCGGTTTTCTCGGTCAAGAACCGATCAAAGGCCTCATCGTCGGACTGAAAACGCTTCCCTTGGAATTCCTCGCTCAAGAAACCGCCGGAGTAAGTGATCTCCGGCGAGTCGGAAACAACCGCCTCCACAATCATCTTTGCGATAAGGTCGGCGCCCGGCACAGTGGCGTTGACGAACCATTTCCCGATCGATGCGCCCGAAGCCTGGTACAGGGGCTTGTAATCAGGGGCTGTCCTGGAAAGAAGGTCGCCGGTGATCCTGTTCGCCGCTTCGTTGAATTCGGTCGCAATAAAGCCCGGACGGATGGTGATGACCCTGATTCCGAAGGGGCGAACCTCTATCCGCAAGGAGTCGCTGATCGCCTCCACGGCGTGCTTGGTCGCAGCATAAACCCCGCTCATGGGGAAAGCGAACTTACCGGCCATGGAACTCAGGTTTACGATGATCCCTTCTCTTTGCTTCCGCATCCCGGGCAGGCAGGCTTGGGTAATGCGGATCAGAGCAAAGAGATTGACCTGGAAAACCCGCATCACCGCATCCATCGGCACGTCCTCTAGGGCTCCCCTCACGCTGTAGCCCGCGTTGTTCACGAGCACGGATACGGGCCGGGGCAGGCCCGAAAGGTAACCACAAAAGGCATCCACGGCTCGAGGTTCGGACAGGTCGACCCGTCTTGGGATGATGTGGTCGGCCTTCTTGGCGAGATCCTCCAGCCGGTCCAGGCGCCTTGCTGCCGCGATCACCTCAAACCCCTTTTCCGCGAGCCGCCTTGCCGTCTCCCATCCCATGCCGCTGCTCGCCCCCGTCACCAACGCCGTCCTCCCTTTTCCTTCCATTCCTTCCTCCTAAAAGAATCGCAATAGCGTGCTCCTTTCGGGTTCCATTACCTAAACCTTCGAATCAACCATATCCCCATTCACCCTGAAAGTACACCCCTAATCGATCCACTTTGGGCTGCGCCGACATGTACCACGGCTATCGTGACGCACGGTTTCCCTTCCAGGACTTCCCTTTCAACCCACTCTGAACCGGGGGTAGGAAAAAACCCTCTAATCGTGGACTATGCAGAGGGCAAGGTATACGGACATGGCACAAGATATCAGTCTAAAATATTCCGGCCCAACATCACTTATTGACACTCAATGTTAATTACTCTATACTATTATATGTAATTTACAGATTCCCCATCGGCTAAATGTCATGGTTCTGGCCAGTCAAAAGTCGTCGCAACAAAAACCTCCGCCCATGGCCATTCTCGAGTTCGTGGCAGCCTTCATGCGAGCTCTCAACACCGGCCGCCTTTATGCGACGCGCCATGAACTATACAGGAAAGGCATTCAAAGCGTTCTTGAAGCTTTCAAGAAAGCCCTCGAAGAACGACCGTCTCTTTTCCTTGGGTGCGCCAAGGAGGCTCTCTTCTTTGAGGGTAATTTCCATCGGTCGCGAGATACGCATCTCGAAAGCTTCCTAAAACTCTTTCACTCCCTCGGCATTTCCCACCTCCTCATGGAGAAAAACCTTTCATTTGAAGAGCTCGAATCTTTCATTTCCCTCCTCGCAGGGACCCACCCGGGGCAAGAGCATGTCCTCACCTCCGCTTTGAGCCGGGAGGGTATCAACCATGCGAGTGTGGGCCTGCTCGATTACAGGGTTTATTCCACTGCCCAAGCGGTGGCAGCTCGGTTTGCGCAGAAAGAGGGCGAGGAGTCCTTCTGGCAGGAGCTCATCCTCCGGCCGGCCGCAGGGGGCGGCATCAAGCTTCCTTCCGAGAAAATCAAAGAACTGCTCCGCCTCTCGCAGGATGTGGAGGCACTCAAACACCTCCTCGCCCAACTCGACAGGGATATGCGAGAAAACCAGCCCGCGGTTTCTACCGCACAGAGGGGAATGCTCATCGCCAACTTCCTTCACAACCTCGAAACGAGCGCCGTCCCGCCGGACCCTGAGAAAAGAGACCTTTTTGCTCAACAGGTCGGAACGATTCTCAACTCCATGGAGCCTGAATTGAGGATCCATATCCTCGGCGCAGGCCAGCCCGGATCTCCGGACGCGGTGGAGAAAAACGTGACCGATCGAATTATCCAGACGATGTCGGATAAGGACACAGTCTATCTCCTCCTCGATGCCCTGCAGGGGTACGGTGCGACTTCCCCTTGTTTCACCAACCTTTTCAAGAAAGTCGCCGAAAAGTACCAAGAATTAGAAATTCTTCTGAGTGAAGTGCGTACTGAAATGCAGCTTGCAACCCAGGAGAGAAGGCCAGGATCTCTCAACCACTGGCAACACCTGGAGCAACTCATTCTGGAGCGACAGGAGATTGAGCAACTCAATGCCCGTTATTCCAAAGATATAGGAGACCTGGCAGAATCTGTTTTATTTGATCCTAACCTTCTGGAGAAAGATGAAATGGATCGCCTGGTCTCCTCCCTCTCTCCCGACTCCCTCAGGCTCGCCAAAGCCCGCC
>JAGUZM010000141.1 GCA_020060805.1 Deltaproteobacteria bacterium
CCGCCGGCCGGCCTGCTCGGAGATTTCTCTGAGCCAGACTTGAGCATTGATCTGATAAAGGGATGGGGGATACATAAGCAGGGTTAAACCGAATCCGATTATCTTCTTCTCAGCACGAGAAGCCTTGCCGCCCCGCCGATCAGCCTCAAGTTGCCGCCGGTCTCTTTCACCGAACCGATGACGGTGCCGCTCACGTTGAAAACGCTGCCGTCCGAGGTCACGGTGCAGAGGACGGTTCCGGACTGGTTCTTCACCTTCCCGTCCGGTTCCACCTTGCCGACCACGACGTTACTCACGTTGTAGACGGTTCCGTCCGGATCGACCTTTCCGATCTGGGTTCCGGAGAGAGCGAAGACGTTCCCCATGTTATCGACCGCACCGATAGGCTGGTCATAAGGGGTGAAGACATTGGCCTTGAGGTCAGGAGCCTTTTGCATCTGGGCCAGCGCAATCCGGCCGTCAGGTGTCATGAACGCGAGGGCGGAGCCGATCAGTACCCCGATCATCAAAAGGCGAGCGGATAGAACCCTTCTGTTGCTGCTGTCACCCATAAGAAGTCCTCCTTTCCGAAGCAGACCTCCATCAGAGCCATCATTCATTCTCATTTTTATCATATACACCCGGCTCCCCGGCGTCAATTGCAGGACCGCGCGTTGACCGCCACCGAGAGGCGGCAAAGGGTTCACGGGTTGACTTAGCTGTCATTGAACCCTCCACCTCTGGTGGATGACCCGGATAGGTTCCACCGGTGAAGGTGCAAAAAAAGCTTCTACAAGAAGTTCCCCTCCCCTGGTGCCCGTCCTCCGTAGCAGAGCTACTGCGGAGGATGGAGGAGGGGCTAGGGGAGGGGGTTAAGGTGATGCTGTTTCATGCTCCTGTTTCCCACCCCTACCTTACCTCCCATCAAGGGGGAGGGAGTAGAAATGTTGTTCAAGCATGGGAAATGCTACTAATTCGCTACCCCCTTCGACGGGGTCACCTGAGGCCACCCGCTCTGCGGGGCGAGGCCTACCAGGCCCTGCATATCAGGCCTTTGAGGTATGCGCCCTCCGGGAAGTTCAATGCCGTGGGGTGATCCCAGGATTGGCCGAGGAGCCGAACGATCTGGGCATCCCTGCCCGCATCCAGGGCTGCATCGGCCACGATCTTTTGAAAGAGGTCCGGCGGCATCAGCCCGGAACACGAGAAAGTGAAGAGCACCCCGCCCCGTCTCAGCAACTGGAAAGCCAGGAAATTGATGTCCTTGTAGCCGCGGCTAGCACGGTTCAGGTGTCCCTGGGAAAGAACGAATCGAGGGGGGTCGAGGATGATGAGATCAAACTGCCGGGTTTTGCCGCGGAAAACCCTCAGGAGTTGAAACACGTCCCCCTCCATGTTTTCGACCTTCCCCTTGTCGAGGCGGTTCAGGTCCACATGGCGCTGAGCGAGCTCCAGGGCGGGCGCGGAGGATTCGACGTTGGTCACCTTCGCGGCTCCGGCCTTCAGGGCCCAAATCCCGAATCCCCCTGTGTAGGCAAAGCAGTTGAGCACATCCAAGCCCTCGGCATATTCCGCCACGGCGGCCCGGTTGTCGCTCTGGTCGAGGTAGAACCCTGTTTTGTGGCCGTGCTGGATGTCCACCAGGAACCGGCAGGGGCCTTCCTCGATCGAGATGAGGCCGGGAGGCATTTTGCCTGAAAGGAGGCCTGTGCGCGGGGGAAGTTTTTCCTTGTCGCGAACACCAGGATCCGAGCGCTCGTAGATGCCGTCAACCGGGAGAAGCCTCTCCAGGCCGGCGACCACCTCTTTTCTCCACCTCTCCGCGCCAGCGGCCAGAAACTGGCATACCAGGTAGTTCCCGTACCGATCGACGATCGTGCCCGGGAGGCCGTCCGATTCCGCATTGACCACACGGTATGCGGGGCGGGGCTTTGTTTTGAGCATCTGACCGCGGTACGCGATGGCCCGCTCCAACCGGGATTCGAAAAAAGCCGGGTTGATTTCTTCATCCTGGTTGAAGGACCAGACCCGGACCATGATCTGGGAATGGGGCGAGTAGGCTCCTCTTGCCAGGACCGTTCCGTCCGAAGCGGTGATTTCCACGGTATCGCCGGGTTGAGGCTCACCGTTCACCGCCGCGACGGCCCCGGAAAAGACCCAGGGATGCCGCCTCAGCAGGGATTTTTCGCGGCCTGGTTTGAGAATGACTGATGCCATAGGACCTACACTAGGCTGTCAGAGAAGATCGGCGTCCGTGAGGAGTTGCCTGATCGCCTCTCTCACCTCCTGGCTCACGGGTCTCAGGGGAGGGCGGGGGTCGCCTCCGAAATACCCCAGCAGATCGAGAGCGCCTTTGATACCCGGTACGCCGTAGTTCCCCACGATTCTCTGGTTCACCGTGATGACCCTGAGTTGCACCTCCCTCGCTTTTTCCCACGCCCCGGCCATGGCGAGCTTGTGGATTTCAACGCTTTCCCCGGGGGCCATATCTGCCAGGGCGAGGATGGCGCCTCTGGCTCCCAAGGCAAAGGAGGCGTGAAGCACGGAGCCCGAGCCCTGGAGCACGTTGAAGTCAGGGGGGCAGGATTTCAGGATCTCGCCAAACGTGGCGATATTGCCCGAGGAATCCTTCAGCCCCACGACGTTGGGATGTTTGGCGAGGGATGCGATGACCGGGACGGGGAGGTCGAGGCCGGTGAATTTCGGGACCGTGTACAGAATGATGGGAATTCTGGAGTGATCCGCCACTTCGCGGAAGTAGGCTTCCAGCGCCTGGGCCGTCATCTGTGCCTTGTAGTAGAAGGGAGTCACCACGAGGGCATACTGGGCTCCGGCCTCAGCCGCCCGGTTGGTGAATTCGATCGTCGGCTTTGTCGAGTCAGTGCCTGTGCCTGCAATGACGATCTTACCCGCTGGTGCCGCGGAGCGGACCGTCTCGATCGCTTTCAGCCCTTCCGCGTCGTTCATGAGAATGCCCTCGCCCGTGGACCCGAGCACGACATAGCCGGACAAATCGTACCGGTTGTACTTTTCGATATTGGACTTGAGCCGGGGCAGGGAAAGCTCCCCTTTGTCAAAAGGTGTGGTGAGTGCGGGGAAGATCCCCGAAAGAGATGGTTTCATCGAAGAATGACCTCCTGAAGAAAGTCTTTCATTTGCTTCCAGGCGCGCTTTTCCGCCTTTCGATCGTAAGCGACTCCCGTGATTCTGGCTTTTCCGGCAGACGGGTTGAGAAATCCGTGGGCCGCTCCGCCATAGGTAACCATCTGCCAATCCACACCCGTTTTTTTCATGGAATCCAGGAAAAGCTCAATCTCCTCACGGCTGACCAGCGGGTCCTCTGCGCCATGGAGCACAAGGATTTTCGCCTTGATGTTCTTGTCGTCCTCTGGCCTGGGAGAAGGCAGGTTTCCGTGAAAGCTCACCACGCCGGCAACGGCAGCCCCGCTGTAGGCGAGTTCGAGGACCATGGTCCCTCCGAAGGAAAACCCGATCGCGGCGATCCGCTTCGGGTCCACCCTGGGGTTGCCTGCAAGGACCTTGAGGCCTTCGTTCATCCGGTCCCTTCCCAGGGGCTGGCATTGAAACTGAGCGGAGAGGCGCGAAGCCAGGGTGGCATTATCCGTCACGACGCCCTGGCCGTACATGTCCACGGCAAAGGCGACGTAACCCATCGAAGCGAGTTGCCTTGCCCTGTCTTTGGCAAAGGCATCGAGGCCCCACCATTCGTGGACCACCAGGACGCCGGGGCGCTTTTTCGCGCTCCCATCATCATAGGCCAGGTAACCGTCAAGGCCGACGTCGCCGTGCCTGTAGTGTACCGTCTCGGTGACGACCTTTGCCTGGGCCTGGGTGGCGGCTAACAAAAAAATCAACATGAAGACCAATCTTTTCATCACAAAATTCCTCTCAACGGGCTTCCGCCCAATTCTTCATCAGCGCAAAGTGAAGGTTCTTTCTCTTCAATACCCTTCTTAGCCCTTTAACCCCAGCTCCCTGAGCTTTTCGGCGGTCGGAATCCCCTCCCTGGTCCATCCGCGCAGGGCATAATAGCTGTCGAGCATCTTGTCGAGTTCTCTCTGCGGGCAGTATCGCCCTTTCACTTTTCCATCCGGAATCGGTTCATTGAGCACCCGAAAGGGCAGGGTGTCCTGTTTCCGGCTGACCCCCCGGTCAACGTTCATCAGGCGTTCCAGGTTGTAGATTCTCTCGCCGATCTTTTCGAGGCCGTTGAGGTCCAGGCTCCACCCTGTCACGGCGTTGACGAGCTTCACCATGACATCGTTCAGAGGTGTTCCGAGCCCTCTTTCAGCGGTGAAGCGGCAGATGACGAGGGAATCGCCGACGGACGTAAAATAGTTGTTCTTGAGGATGAGACTGGGCTGAGGATCGAACCCTGGGTCAGGGTCGGCGGCCAGATAATTCGGCCTGCCGTCGTGGTGGCTCCCTCCTCTCGTGGACACCGCGTAAGAGAGAGACATGTTTCGCAATCCCCGGGCCGAATGTCCCGCCACTTCCAATTTCTTGACCGTGTAAAGATACTTCTCAGCGTCTCCGTCGAATCGTTCCGCCAGCCGCGCTGAGCCCATGGAGAGAAGCTCACCTATGCCTTCTCTCATGGCAGTTTTCTTGATGACCTCAGCGATGAATTCGCCGTCCCCGAACCGGACGCTGCCGCCGAGGGCTTTTTCGGAGGTGAGACCTTTTTCCAGGCACTCTGCCACGAAGGCGAGGGTCACACCCATGGAGATGGTGTCTATGCCCATCAGGTCGCAGAGGTGATTGGCGGTGATGATGGCATCCAGGTTGCGGTTATCCAGCATGGAGCCGAAGGCGTAGATGGTCTCGTATTCGGGCATTTTGACAACCTTGCCGCTGAATTCGCCTATGGCAACGGTGATCATCTTGCCGCACGCCACAGGGCATCCATGGCACGCCACGTTTCTTTCCCAGTATTTCTCCCTGATCAACTCGCCGCTGATCTCTTTCGGATAGTCAAAGACTTCCCTGCTGTTGTTGCGCGCGCCGAGCATGCCGAAGGCATTGATGACATTCACGAGAAAAGGGGTTCCCAGGGACTTGAACGGTCGGGTGTTGCCTTTGAGGTTCACGTATTTTTCTTTGAGAATATCTGTGATGCTTTGGCGATCGGCTATCTCGGTTCGTTTTGATCCCTTGGCCACCAGGGCTTTTAAATTTTTCGCACCCATGACAGCACCCAACCCGCAGCGGCCGGCTACGCCGAGTCTCTTTCCGCCCAGGATCACATTCGCGAAAAGAACCCCTTTTTCGCCCGCGGGGCCGATAGACGCGGATACAGCCCCTTCGCCCTGGTCGGATTGTAATGCGTTGATCGTTTCTTCCGTGGTTTTGCCCCAGAGGTGGTTGGCATCTTTGATGGCCCCTCCGGTATCAGTCACCTGGAGATACACGGGGGCCGACGCTTTTCCTGAGATGCAGATGGCGTCAAACCCGGCCCGTTTCTGGGCTATGGCGAAATCGCCGCCGAAATTGGAGTCGCCGAAGAGACCCGTCATCGGCGAAATGGAGGCGATGTGCCCCCGGCTCGTTCCCCACACCAGGGTGTCTGTAAGCGGCCCTACGGAGAAGACAACCGTGTTTTCGGGAGACAGGGGGTCGGTGCCTGAAGGGACGGAATCATGGATGATCTTGGCTGCGAACCCGTTCCCGCCCAGGAACGTTTTCGCGAATTCCTCGCCGTAGGACTCCTCCCTGATCTCACCTTGGGTCAAGTTCACTTTCAGAATCTTTCCGTTGTACCCGAACATGCCTTCACATCTCCTTCTTGGAGGTGACAGACTTTACCCTTTCGGCTTCAGAGGACAGAAGGCTAATTCATTTCAGCAGAAAAGTAAACCCGAAGCCTAGATTTCTGCACCCCCTTTTAGCCAGTCGTGCTGCTCCCACTCCGCGGTAGCCCTGCCATGAAGGCCGGACGGTGCAAGGAAAAGCAATCAATGCGAAACTATGTCCAACCTTGGGCCGTGCACCTTGGACCGTGTACCATCCATAGGCTATTTCTGTGACAAAACACTAGGTAATTCTACGTATAGAAAAAAAGAGTTTTTTACGTATTGACTTTCATCGCCTCTGAAGGCATAAGGGGGCTTCCTCTCAGGCATGCATCGGTCTCCGTTCATCAACCCTCTCCCTGAGAATCGGGGAGAGAGCTAACACGGTGGAATCAATCGGAATCAGGAGGCACAAGATGATCACCCTTTCCGGTATTGTGGGTTTGGTGGGCGGGATATCCGTCGTCGCGACCGGGCTCATCGCTTTCTTGGGAAGGAGCTGGATGCTGCGCCTGATTGAGAGTGAGAGAGGGAGCGCGCAGGCTCAAATGGACTTCTTGAGAGCCGAACTCCAGTCCATGAACCAAAGACTCCAGGCCGTGACCGAGAAACCCACATTTATGAACAAGCCGGAGTTAGAGAAGGCGTAT
Organism: Deltaproteobacteria bacterium; assembly: GCA_020060805.1. Lineage (GTDB taxonomy): Bacteria > Desulfobacterota > DSM-4660 > Desulfatiglandales > HGW-15 > JAHECH01. The sequence continues at coordinate 6,443 of JAGUZM010000141.1, forward strand.
GAACGCCACGGGGAAGTGTTTGAGAAACTGATTGAGCTGAGATACGCTGCCACGCGTTTGAGGCCTGTCCTGGATCAAGCTGATCCCTCGGAAACAGATGGAGACTGCGCCAGGATGAGGCTGCATGATTTTCGTGAAGCTGCTCAAGCCTACCGGGAGGTGTTTGAGAAGAACAGGCTCCTGTACGCTGGAACAGCCTACGCGGCCCTGTTCCGGGTCATGGACAAATGTCAAACCGAAAGCGTGGAATACCTGTGTCGTGACCGGGGCTGGAAGGAATACTGGGGGAATATTCGGCAAAATCTTCGAGGGATCCTCGATGCCATAGAGAATTCTCGCACAGCTATCAGCACCCGACTGTACCGGCCGGTGGCTCATATTCAGGATTTTCGGGCAAGATCAAGAGAGAACCGCGATCAACTTTCCTGAAACGGGGACTCCATAATCCCGTGCATTACCAATCCTCTTTTGCAGGCTGTCCGCGAACCCGTCGATGGTTTGCCTTGATTGTGACGGGACTCGTGATGACCTCGTGCGCTGGCGTTTCTTTATCGCGCCTGCAAACCGAATTTAATCAGCTTTATCAGGAGAGGGAAGCCTGCCTGTCTCAAGGACCGGAGAGCGGCCCAGACGTCACCAAAGTCAAAAGCATCCCCTGCATCGAACAGGCTGAGGCAGCGTTTTTTGACCTGGCACAATCAGCCAAAAGCGCAGCGGATACCGCCCATGACCAGCGCACCAAAATCGCCTTGCTCCGGCTGGCCGGTCTGAGCCTATGGCAATCAGGGAGGGGCGCTGAAAAAGAAGGGAACGCGTTGGTCAATCATATCTTTTTGGAAGGCGAATCGATTTGCAAAGCTGTCGAGGAAAAGGCGAAAAGGGGCGAAATTTACGGTGCCCCTCGAGACTGCGCTCTTTTGGCCATTCTGCCAGCACTCGTGTGGCATTCCGAGTATAAAAGGAGACTGGAAGGCCTGAAGCGAGAGGCCCCCAGTGAGCATGGCAAGGAAGAATTGAGCAGGATCATTGAAAATTATGCCAACAAAACCGTGTTGTTCCTTTCCGACAAAAAAGAAGAAGTGAGGAACCACACCGGCCTTTCGCGTTCGGTGATGGGGTACATTGACCAGGTCGAGAAGAGCTCTTTCTGCAATTTTCGGATGGCGGAGGAAATCGTTTTAAGACACGAGATGTACCGGGATTTAGAACAACAGGTTGACAGCCAATTCAGGATCATGAGCCAGGAAACCGGTCTCAACCGCAAAAACGACTGCAGGTAAATAGCGCAGCGCGTCATAACCGCCTTTCCTTTGTTCGTCATTCCGGAC
>JAGUZM010000604.1 GCA_020060805.1 Deltaproteobacteria bacterium
GAAGTTTCCATACTCAAGGGAGGCATAACTCCCCTTCTCTTCCCCGACAGCACCAAAACTGCCCACCAGGCGACTTTTGGCGCACCCGATTGTGGGCCTGTCCAGGACCACTCCCAAGTGGGACGCAATGCCGAGCCCCCTGGGGTGGGCGATCCCCTGGCCGTCGCACAGAATCACGTCCGGAGGGGTCCGGATTTTTTTCACTGCCGAGAGCAACACCGGGAGTTCCCTAAAGCTCAGGAGCCCGGGAATGTAGGGAAAAGAGGACCGGCCCCTCGCCCACCTCTCCTCCACCTTGACCATACCAGGGTAGGTGAACACAACCGCTCCACCCCATAGGGTCTCTGTCCTTTTGGAATAACTGACATCCACCCCAGCCACGTGCGCTATAGGCCGGGTCAGAGGAACGAGTTTGACTTTGTGCTGGAGAAGGCGTTGTATTTCAAGCGCCTGAACGGGGGAGACCACCCAGGGATGCAATTGCCGGGAACCCATGGTCCAGTGCGGGGTTTCAGGATGCTGTTTTCGGGGCCTCATTCCCCGCGCCCTGTTCGCTCTTCCGGAGCGAATCTTCGAAGTCTTTGAAAAACTTGTCTTTTTCTTTCCAGTCGGGGCCAAAGCGCTTATTGAAATATCCTCCAAGCTGGTCAAAGAACTTTATCCACAGCGGCTTGCCGCTGTCGATGACCACCTCTTCGAGGAACTCCTTGAGATCGGACATCCTCTCCTTGGGCAGGAAAGAAACTGCTCCCAGCTTGATGGATTTCCTCAGAGCATCCGGGGTGAGGGCGTGGGCAGTGAGCATCAGGGTGGGGAAACCCCGTTCAACCGAAGTCTTGAGGAGTTCAAACCCGTTCACACCCATGATGTCAAGGATCACCGCATCGTACGTGTAACTCAAGAGGTACTGAAGAGCTGTGTCGTAATCTTTCGCTTTGTGAACGATGCACATGTCCAGTTCCTCTGCCACGGTTTCCAGAACATCGGGCTCGTCGTCTACCACCAGGATGACCTTGTCTTTCAGGGTGCTCTCATTCGCCATGACTTGTCCCTCCGGAAAAACAGTTTCCTTGATCCCTATCGAGAAGCGCTGCCTTTGACTCAAAACGCCTGGGTTTTTCAGCACCTCGGGGCACCGGCTTTCTCAGCAACCTGCCGGAGTGTTCCAAGGGCGATGGGAATTGTAAAGAAAGCGCGAAAACATTATAATAGTCGTTACCGCAAAGGAGTCAACAAGGTTATGACAGAGACTTTAAATGACCTTAAAGGAAAACCATCAAACCCGAGGGAAAAAGGCTGGTGGAGCCGGTTTGTTCAGCGTTTAATCAAGTCGAATCAAGAGCTTGCCAAAAGCGGGTGCAAGCCCTGAGGAACACGAATTCGAGATGCCGGCGGCATGAAACGATGAAGCGTTGCGCAGTTTTTGTAGCCCTTTTTCTTACCGCCCTCCTTGGCATGAGTCCATCCTACGGGGGGAGCAAGATCTATAAATGGGTGGATGAAAAAGGGGTCGTTCATTTCTCGGATCGGGCACCGGACGTTCCTGAAAAGACGTGGAAAAATATTGAAGAGAGGGAATTGAACGACCCCCCCGTGAACCCCAAAGAAGAGTCCCCGCCTCTCAACCGTACGGGCAGAAGCCCGATCGAGAATGCGGCAAACTGCACCTTTACCATCAAAGGTGCCAAAAGGATCGGCTCCGGGTTCCTGATCGCCTCCAACGGGTATGCCATCACCTGCAGACACGTCGTCGAGGAGACAGGCGCTTATGTGGCCCTGCTCGGCGACCAGAATGAGTACCCTCTGAACGTCATCACCGTCAGCTACACGCACGATCTCGCTGTCGTTCAGGTCGCCACTTCCCAGAGAACGGGTTTTCTTTCCTTGCGCAATGCAAGGACCCTGGTTCCTGGGGAACGCCTCTTTGCCATCGGCGCTTCGGCGGGACTGCACGCCACGGTCACCGACGGTGTGTTCACAGGGTTCAGGCAGATATCCCAGGGCCAGGAAACCTTGATTCAGTTCTCTGCGCCCGTGAACCCGGGAAACAGCGGTGGGCCGTTGATCGATGACAGCGGTCAGGTTGTGGGCATGGTGAGCATGAAGTTCCAATCCCAGAGAGGCGTCCCCATCACCGGCGTCGGGTTCGCCATCCCCTCCTCCGATATCGAGGCGGAATTCGGCACATACCTGGAACGAAATCGGTAGAGTCCTGAAAAGGCGCCTCCTAGGGGACAAAGCTCTCCGGCCGAGCAGCCATCAGCCCAATGGCGCCCGCCGGGCAGGTGACTTCGCACAGGCCGCAACCCATGCATTTCTCCGCGGCCACCGCGCTATGGCTCCCTTCCCCGTCATCCCAAAAAATCGCGCCGAAGTAACAGCGGTGGTGACAATTCCCGCAGCCTGTGCAGAGGTCTTTGTCGATTTCGGCTTTGAAGCGGCTCGGGTCCACGACCCGAACCCCCCCTTTGATCAGGACGGGCATGGTCTGGCAACAACAGGGGCAGCAGTTGCATATGAAGTGATCCACATGATGGCGGTTCATGGTGACGTGGATGAGCCCTTCCTCCTCAGAGGATCTCAGGATATCCATCGCTTCCTGTGGGGTGATTTTCCTTCCCGTTCCTCTCGCCATGGCATAGGAGGCGGCGTTGTTGACTTGGATGCATCTCTCCAGGGGCCTATCGCATTTGTGGGCGATGAGGCGGCAGGTGCATTTCGTGACAGCGAGTAGATTTGCCTTGCCGACGATCTCACGAACGCTTTCGAAGTCAAGGATGTGGGTTTTCGCCTCGACGGCCACGTTCACAGGAATGACCCTGGTAAACGGCTTCGGCAACATCTGGCTGATACGGCTTGCGACGGCAGGCCACTCGGTCTCCATGAATTCCTGCCACAGGTCCAGGAAATCGCGGGGCGCCTCTTTCCAGAGAATCGTCGCATCGTGAAACTGGACAATATCGCGGCACATCCGGTAAGAAGGAGGCGTTGTTTTGTAGGACGGGAAAACGAGCCCTTTCCCGAAAAGCTCCTGCGCCCGGGTTTCCGCTTCCTCCTCGCTCAACCCGGTTTTGGCTGCCACGTCTGAGGCTCTTCCCGGCAGGGCGAGCAGGACCTTCACGTCCGTTTCGTCTGCCAGCATGCGGAACAGCCGGGGGGCGATTTTCGAGTCTCCCAGGCCAACGCGTGATGCCAGTTCCTCGTAGATTCCCATTCCCATACCTTTTCCTCCTGGCGAATTTTCAACCAACCGGTTTTTCATGTCAAGGGCTTCGCTTCTCAAGATGAGGGGCAAGAAATGCTTTGAATACGGCCTATGGAGTGGTTAGTATCAAGGACAAGGGGAGTTTACGATGTGCCTCATCCTTCTTGCACTTAAACACCATCCTTCTTACAAGCTGATCCTCGCAGCCAACAGGGATGAGTATTATGACCGGCCCTCAGCCCCTCCTGCGTTCTGGGAAGATGCACCCCACGTGCTGGCGGGAAAGGACCTGAGAGGAGGGGGAACGTGGCTCGGCATCACCAAGAGTGGCCGAATCGCAGCCGTCACCAACTACCGGGACCCGTCCTCCCATAAGACCCAGACGCCTTCCCGGGGGTGGCTGGTGAGGGACTATCTTCTCGGCACGGACGATCCTGTACCTTATTTGGAACGGCTGCGCCGGGAGGGATCCATGTACAATGGGTTCAACCTCATTGTGGGAAACGAAGAAGAGCTTTATTGGTACTCCAATCGGGGCGAAAAGATCATCTCCCTCACCCCCGGGCTCCACGGCATCAGCAACCGCCTCCTCGACACTCCCTGGCCGAAGGTTGTCCGGGGTAAAGAGGGGCTGGCCCATCTGCTTGAAAACCACGATGGTCCTTCTGCGTCCAAGCTCTTCGACCTGCTCGGCGATCGCACCCCGGCTCCGGACGGCACGCTTCCCGACACCGGCGTAGGACGGGACTGGGAGCGGGTTCTCTCTTCGATCTATATCACGAGCCCGACCTACGGCACCCGTTCGTCCACCTTGATCCTGATCGACAGGAACAACCGCGTCACCTTCATGGACAGGACCTTCAACGCCCACCCCAAACCGGTTGTCTCCGTTCAAATCCTGTTCACCCTAGAATGAAAGCCCTGCCAAAAGACCGAGGCGTCGATGTCAGCTTCTCATCAAAGCCCTTCACCGCAATCGACGTTCGAAATTTCCCCTTGCCGTGGCCCCGGTTTCAGAAGCCTCGGCCTTAGAACTTGTCGTGATGGACGAATTCGCTCGTTTCCCTTCGCCTCGGCGGCGAGGACTCTTTTGCCGGATACCCCACAGGAATGAGGGCGACGAGCTCATAGCCCTCTGCCACGCCGATGACCTTCTTCGCCTTGTCGTGGTCAAAAAGGCCCACCACGACGGTCCCCAGCCCGAGATGATGGGCCATGAGGCAGAGGCTCTGCGTGGCGATTCCCAGGTCGAACATGAACCAGTCCCCGAACTTCGTGGTCACCTCTCCTTTGTAGTACCCGGAGCTTTGCAGTTTCCCGCACAGGGCGATGACGACGGGAGCCTCCGTCATCCCCTTCGAGGCCGGGTTGGTGGCTGGCAGTGTCGCCTTGAGCTTTTCCTTCACCCCCCGATCTTTCACGACCACCGCCTCCCAGCACTGGGAGTTCGCCCAAGATGGAGACCACTGAACCGCCTCCAGGATCTTCTGAAGATGCTCTTCAGGCACCGGTTTGTCCTGGTACCTTCGAATGCTCCGCCTTCCCTTCATGATGCTCATCAGATCAGACATACTATCCCCACCTCCGTTCGCACGCCTTTGAGTTCTTCCGAAAACAGGATCCCTTCCAAATATAAAAGAGGGCGCCCCCTGTCAAGATGAAGCTCCCCGCAGCGAGCTGCGGGGTATCTTGAGCGGAATTCCGCCGAAGCCCTGCCCGCCTTCGCTCTTGCGAGCTACGGCGGGTCGCCTCGCCATTCCTCTCCGCAGCAAGCTGCGGAGTACCCTGGCGAAGGCGAATGAAGCTTCCGACCCTACGCGAGGCCGTACTCCCTTGCCATCGTCTCGCTGTACGTCGCTTTTCTGGATGGACAGGTATCCCTGGGGCAGAGCTGGCATGAAAAACACGACCCACCTCATCCAGGTTCTTTCGAAGGACTTTGCTTTTGAAACGAATGCCGTCGATCACAACCTCATCCGTAAGCTTTGAACCAACATAGGCGGGCTTGTATACCGCCTTGGCAAAAATCAGGGGCTGGGCGGTCCCGGTGAGTTCCTCGATCCGTTTCGCCCATTCCTGGTTTACGCCACGAATCTCCCCCCGGATTTCCTCATAACCCAGAGTCAGCGGTATTGGATCGATGACATGCATCATAACGCTCTCGTTCTCCTTCCCCTTCCTTACCCATGGCAGAGCTGGAAGCCGAGGTATCTTGCGATGAGGGGCGGGGGCGAAGGGGCTTGGTCGGCAAAACGTCAGAAGCGTTCTGGCTTGGTAAGGATTTTAGACAGTAGACAGGCACAACCCTGTGAACTCAGGACAAGGCCAAAGGGTTCTCGGCCGGCTCTAATCCATCGCGGCGACCACTCTGAATCCGTCTGCCTCCAGAGCCTTCTTGATCACGCTGGTTTTGCAGGGGGCAAGACGGAAAGAATACATCCTCTTCCGGCTCCGCTGGGGTGACATGCCGAGATTGATGATTTCCCCGCCGCTTTCCACGATGATCTGCATGGCCTTCTTGAACTGCCCTTTCTCGTTTCCGACGACGACGTCGATCCGGGAGCTGGCGTTCAATATGCCCATCATGTCAACGAAGGCTCTCAGCAGGTCGGACTCGGTAATGATGCCCACGAGCTTTCCCCTTGTCACCACCGGAATCCCGCCGATCTTGTACTTGTAGATGAGCTGCGCTGCGATTTCGATGTCGCTGTTCGGCCCCACGGTGATCGGGTCCCGAATCATCACATCGGCCAGGGAGAGTCCTGCGACCATCGAAGGAATGAGGGCGAGCCTGAGATCAGCGAGGGTCACGAATCCCACGAGCGTTTTGCCTTCCCCGACCACCGGGAGGTGGCGGATAGAATTGGTCTTCATGATCTCAATCGCTTCGTTGATGGTCGCCTCTTCAGTGATCGTGATCGGGTCAGGGATCATCAATGACTTAATCTTCATAATGCCTTCCTTTTTTCAGTACGCTGAAAAAGACACGGTTCGCAGGCTGCCATGCGAAGGATAGGACAATCGGGTTCGAATGTCAAGGCGAACTCCGCTCAACCGGCGTTCCTGCACCATGGGTGCGGACCGCGGGCATCCGCTGAAGCTTATCTGCGAAGAAACAAGCGGCAAAATGCCCCTCCCTGACTTCCTTCAGCGCCGGTTCTTCTCTCCTGCACACCTCCTGTTGATAGAGGCAGCGGGTATGAAAACGGCATCCCGAAGGCGGATCGATGGGGCTGGGCACATCTCCGGGAAGAACCACCTTTTCCCTTTTTCTCCTCGGGTCGGGTATGGGCGCTGCGGACAACAGGGCCTGTGAATAAGGGTGAAGGGGTTTTTGGTAGAGCAGCGTCGAGCTGGCGTGCTCCACCACTTTCCCAAGGTACATCACGGCCACCCGGTCGCTGATATGCTGCACCACACTGAGGGCATGGGAGATGAAAAGATAGGTCAACCCGAACTCCTCCTGAAGGTCCTCGAGGAGGTTGATCACTTGGGCCTGGATCGAAACGTCCAGAGCCGAGACAGCCTCGTCGCAGATGATCAACTTCGGATGGAGGGCCAGGGCGCGGGCCACACCGATCCGCTGCCGCTGGCCTCCGGAGAACTGGTGCGGGTAGCGGCGCATGTGTTCCCGCTTGAGCCCCACCACCTCAAGGAGTTCAAGAACCCGGGCCTCTCGCTCGCGGCGGTTTTTCATCCCATGCACATAGAGCGGTTCACCGACGATGTGAGCGATGTTCTTGCGGGGATTGAGGGATGAAAAGGGGTCCTGGAAAATGATCTGCATTTCCTTCCGGAGTTCCCGCATCGCCTCTGCGTCATAACCAAGAATGCTTTCCCCTCGAAAAAGGATGTCGCCGCTGGTCGGTTCGTCCAGGCGCAGGATGAGCCTCCCGAGGGTGGACTTCCCGCAGCCCGACTCGCCGACCAAGCCCAGGGTTTCGCCCGGCATGATCTTGAGGCTTACACCGTCCACAGCCTTCACCGACGCGATTTCACGAAGAAAGACGCCCCCGGTGATGGGAAAGTGCTTTACCGCATCGCGAAGCTCGACCAAGGGGCCAGGAGGGGACATCACTGTTTCTCTGTTCATAGGTTATGTCGAGACCAAGCTAAGTAACAAACCCTTGGAGTAATGGAGTGATGGCGTGATGGAGGACTGCTTCTTCTTACCCATTGGTCCAACACTCCATTACTCCAGCACTCCACGTTTTACGCGCTTCGGTGACAGCGAACCAGATGCCCTTTTCCAAGTTCCACCATCGGTGGTTCCCGGCGGCAGCATTCTTCCAGGGTCTCGGAGCAGCGCTCATGAAACAAGCACCCCTCGGGGAGTTGAAACAGGGAAGGCACGACACCGGGGATCGTGCTCAGCCGTTTCTCTCTGTCCTCTTCGCCCAGGACAGGGATGGAGCTCATCAGACCGACGGTGTAGGGGTGCCTGGGCGCTCCGAAGAGGGTATTCACGTCAGCCGACTCCATCACCTTGCCTGCGTACATCACAGCCACCTTTTGCGCCATCTCCGCGATGACGCCAAGGTCGTGGGTGATGAAAAGGATGGATGCTCCTGTTTCCGACTTGAGCTTGTTCATCAGGTCCAGGATCTGCGCCTGAATCGTCACGTCCAGAGCTGTCGTCGGTTCATCGGCGATCATCAGTTTGGGATGGCAAGCGAGGGCCATGGCGATCATCACGCGCTGCCTCATGCCCCCGCTCATTTGATGGGGGTAATCATGGACCCGGGTTTCCGCTGCCGGTATGCCCACATGATAAAAGCTTTCGATCACCCGATCCCGGACTTCCCTTCGCGACAGTTTTTCATGAAGACGGATCACCTCTCCGACCTGATCTCCAACGGTGAAAACAGGGTTCAGGGAAGTCATGGGCTCCTGAAAAATCATCGATATTTTGTTCCCTCTGATCTTCCGCATCTTCGATTCCGGGAGTTTCAAGAGGTCGATGCCGTCGAAAACAATCTCCCCTCCTGCGATCCAGCCGGGTGGAATCGGGATGAGCCCCATGATCGAAGCGGCTGTGACGCTCTTGCCGCAGCCCGACTCGCCCACAAGACCAAGGGTTTCGCCGGCCTCAAGGGAAAGGGTGACGTCGTCCACGGCTTTGAGGACCGCGCCGCGGACGCGGAAGTAGGTCTTTAGGCGGCGGAGATCGAGAAGGGGTTGGGAGGCCATGGCTTCAATCCCTCAGCCTGGGATCCAGGGCATCCCGCAGGCCGTCTCCGAAGAGGTTGAACCCGAGGACGCTGAAAAGGATCGCAATCCCGGGAAATGTCATCACCCACCAGGCGCGAAGGATCATGCTTCGCCCCTCAGCAATCATGGCACCCCACTCCGGCACGGGCGGCTGAGCGCCAAGGCCGAGGAAGCTGAGGCCGGCGGCGTCCAGAATCGCTGCCCCGAAACCGAGGCTGGCCTGAACGATGATCGGGGCAAGACAGTTCGGGAAAATGGCGTTGAAGATGATCCGCCGGTCTGTTGCGCCCAGGGCCCGGACCGCCGTCACGTAGTCTTTCCCGTATTCATCCATCACGGAGGCCCGCACGATCCGCGCAAACCGGGGGATATTGATGATGCCGATGGCAATCATGGCGTTTCTCAGGCCGGGCCCGAGATAAGCGACGATGACGATCGCCAGCAGGATGTGGGGAAAGGCAAGGATGATGTCCATGAAGCGCATGATCAGGTTGTCCAGCCAGCCTTTGTAGTATCCTGCAAGGGCGCCCAGGAGAGAGCCGAAAACGAGGGCGATCCCGACACTCACAACGCCCAACGTCATCGAGACCCGGGCCCCGTAGATCAGGCGCGAGAGCATGTCCCTCCCAAGGTCATCCGTTCCGAGGATATTCTTGAAAGCCCCCCTTCTTCCCACACGGGCGGCTTGAGCTGATCGTAGAGGGCATTTTCAACAGGGTCGTGGGGACTGATGAGGGGCGCCGCGACCGCGGCCATCCCGAACAAGGCGATGATGATCAGCCCTGCCAGGCCGGTCCTGTTCTTGATGATCTTCTCCGCTTGATCGAAAAAGGGATGTCGATCCTCAGGATCAGCGACCCTGTCCCAAAAGCTCACTTTTCCCTCGCTACCTGCTGCCATCGTTTATTTCACACTGATCCTCGGGTTGATGACCGCGTACAGGACATCCACGACGAGATTCACGATCACGAAGGTCGTGGCCACGAGCAATGTTCCGCCCTGGATGACCATGTAGTCCCGCTTGACCACGCCCTCGAAAATCCATTTGCCCACCCCGGGCCATGCGAAAACAGTCTCCGTCAGGATCGCACCCCCCATAAGAATGCCGAACTGGAGCCCCACCACGGTCACGACCGGGATCAAACCGTTCCTGAGGGCGTGCTTGAGGACGATCTTCACTTCGCTCAGCCCTTTTGCCTTGGCTGTCCGGATATAGTCCTGCCTCAGAACTTCGAGCATGGACGATCTCGTCATCCTGGCGACGATCGCAAGGGGAATGGTGCTCAGGGCTACGGACGGGAGGGCGAGGTGCATCAGGGCATCCTTCAGGGCGGGCCAGTTCCGCATCAGGATCGCATCGAGGATGAAGAAATTGGTGATGACTTCCAGCTCCGTTCCCACGCCGATCCGGCCGGACATCGGGAACCAGCCCAGGCTCAAGGAGAAGACGAGCATGAGCATAAGACCCAGCCAGAATACGGGCATGCTGACACCGAACAAGGAGGTCACCATGGAAACGTAATCGAACCATGAATACTGTCTGGTAGCGGATATGAGCCCCAGGACGATGCCGAGAACGCAACTGATCGTCATGGCCATGATGGCGAGTTCGATCGTGGCCGGAAAACGCGCAGCGATCTCTCTCGAGACTTTTTCCCTGCTCCAGATCGTCTCACCAAGGTCGAAACGGATGACCCTCTGGATAAACATCCCGTACTGGACGTAAAGCGGTTCTTTAAGACCAAGATAATCTCGCATCGCCTCCAAGGCCGCAGGGGTCGCCCTCTCGCCCAGGAGCAACTCAGCCGGGTCGCCGGGCGTGATCCGGAGCATCAAGAAAACGATGATCGTCACCCCCAGGAGCGTGGGAATGACGATGAGGATCCTGCGGATGATAAAGGCGAACATCGAAAGAAACTCCCCTCCAAAATCCCTTCTTCCCGATTCAAGGCAATGGGAGAAGACCTTCCCAAGACAAATCGGGGAGAAGACCGCCGCCTTCTCCCCGAACTTTTGATCTATTCGAGCCACACGCTCTTGAGGCGCACCGAGCCTGTCGGGTGAAGCTTGAAGTTCTTCACCTTCTTGAGGGCCGGCCACATCACCGTGGAATGCGCGATCGGAATCACGGGCACTTCATCGAACATGAGCTGCTGGGCTTTCTTGTAGATGTCGGCCCGCTTCGCCTGATCGATGGTCTGTTTCCCGTCGAGCATCATCTTGTGGTAGGCCTCACTGTGCCACTGGGTGCGCACCGCTTCTGAAGCGAGACCGTCAAAGAGCACCGCAAAGAAGTTGTCCGGATCGCCGTTATCGCCGGTCCAGCCGAGCTGGAACAGATCCATGTCCTCCGGCTGCTGGCGCTGTCTCTTCAAATAGGTCCCCCAATCATAGCTCACGATCCGGGCGCTGATCCCCACTTTGGCCAGGTCTCCGATCATGGCCACGCCCACTTTAAGGCCTTCCGGGTTGTACGGCCTTGCCACGGGCATGGACCACAGGGTTATCTCGGGAAGCCCCTTCCCTTCAGGGTACCCTGCCTCGGCGAGGAGCTTTTTCGCCAGGTCCACGTTATACTCGTAACCCGGAACGTCATTGTTATACCCCCACATGGTCGGCGGGATGCAGTTCTTGGCCACCTGCCCCATCCCCTGATAAATGTTGTCCACAATCGCCTTGCGGTTGATCGCATGGGCTATGGCTCTGCGAAGGTTCTTGTTGCTTTTCCAGGGCTCTTTCTTGTGGTTGAAGCCCAAATACCCGATGTTCATGCCCGGCTGCGTGGGAACCCAGAGTTTAGGGTCTTTCTTGGCCAGGGGGATATCCGCCGCGTTGGGAAACTGGCAGATGTGGATCTTGCCCGCCTTGAGTTCGAGGAAGCGGACCGCGTTTTCAGGGATGGCCCTGAAGATGATTTTTTCCAGGTAGGGGCCTTCCGCCTTGCCCCAGTAGTCTTTGAACGCATCCAGGGTGATGCGATCATCCTTGACCCAGTTCACGAACTTGTAAGGCCCGGTCCCCACGGGATTGCGAACAAAGCCCTTGGGATCTTTCATGAAAGCCGTGGGGCTGATGATATCGGCAAAATCCATTCCCAGGTTGGCCAGGAAGGGAGCCTCGACTCTCTTGAGTTTGAAGACCACCGTGTACTCGTCCTTCGCCTCGATGGAACCGATGGTGTTGTCCATTTCCATGGAAACCCAATACTCCGGGGGCCGATCTTGCTTGGGGATTTCCCATCCCTTGGCGAAGAATTTGACGTTTCGCTCCTTCATCTGCCGGCCGAGGGAGAAAACCACCGCATCGGCATTGAAAGGCGTGCCGTCGTGAAACTTGACGCCTTTCCTCAAGTTGAAGGTGTACGTGAGACCGTCAGGGCTGATCTGCCATGACGTTGCGAGCAAGGGCTCGATCTCCGTGGATTCATCCTTGTACTCCACCAGGGCTTCGTACACGTTGTCACAAATCATGAAGGAGTTTCCATCCGTCTCATACGCAGGATCGAGCCCCACGCTGTCACCCCCCCGTCCGAACACAAGGGTACCCCCCTTCTTGGGAGCCTGTGCGAATGCAGAGCCTGCGATGAGGATCACCAGAATGCAGCACAACAAAACCCCAATTTTCCTAATCATCATTCTCCTCCTCTCTGTTTCGGGTTAGAACTTTTGTATTGAACCGCCTACCAGGACGACCACTTCGTTCAACCAACCGTACGCCTTATTTTCTTTTCCCCGTCTCTCAAGATTTCGTCACCACGGCCAAGCTTTCTAAGGCGGGAGGCGATGTAACATCCGGCAAAGACGAAAACGGTTGGCGTTCATTCGAAAAAAAACAATCCGGCATGGATCGATCGATGGACACTGGCGCGAGTATAGGAAGCGACAGCTTTTCTGTCAAGGTCAAAGGCCTGCGGCTTTGGCGTTGACACTGGGCGTGAAAGCTCCTATACTCCCCTAAAATCTCGTCATTCATGCTCAAGGCCGAGCGATGTAAACAGCATTCTGGACACGCACACTCTTGAAGGCTATCCGAAAGACTCTTATCAGGCGTTTCCCCAAAGGTTATCCATGTGGTAAATTTATTTCGGGATTAAACGCGCACCATGCAATGTGCAATTCATCCACATAAGCTGGCCGCCGGCCGTTGCCGGGTATGCAAGAAGCCCATCTGCGAAGAGTGTGCAGAGGACTTCGGGGGTGGCGCCTATCAATGTATGAATTGCTCCCTTCGCTTGACTTTCGATCAAATGAGCGAGCAGAAAAGCGAGAGGTCCAAGGCCAGGGAGCTCAAAAAGCTTGAAGAAAAAGCGAAAAAGAAAAAGCGGGCCCTCCTCAGGATCCTCATACCCGTCTCCCTGGGTGTGGCGATCGCGATTGTGGAGCTGATTTTGTACTACAGAGTCTCCGCACCCGATGTGGAGCCATTCATCCCCTCCCGAAATCCCCCGGCCTTCCTCGTCGTCGTCGATCAAGCGATCCAGGAATATTCGACGGACCACGGCGGAACCATGCCGAACCGGCTGGAGGATCTGCTCGGCCGGTACCTTCCTCCGGAAAGGATAACGCCGGCCGACCTGGAGACCCTCGATTACGTGCGAAACTCCCCTCAGTCCTACACCCTCAAGCTGAAAACAGGGGGGAGTGATCTCATGCCGGGCTTCACCCTTTCCGAGAAAGGATTTGAAACTGGAGGGTAATTTTGAGCAAAGGCCTTCTTGCCAATCGGAAAGACGGTTTTACCCTGATCGAGTTAATGGTCGCCCTTGCGATTGTAGGCATTCTTGCTGCGATCGCGATCCCGGTTTCCAGGGCCTACACGCTGAAGGCGGAATACAGCAGCCTGAGCGCGACGATGCGCTATCTCATGGATGGAATGGAAACTTACTATATTGAGAACGACAGTTTCTACCCAAAAGGAACTGGCGGGACTGTCAGGGTCAACCGAGGGGTCCGGAGGGATATCCCGGAACTGAAGTACACCTTTCCCGCAGGACATAAGCATCGTTTTATCATACGGTCGAGAAACACGACCCTTCGGGGAAGGAAGTACAACTACTGCTACATGTACGTTTACGCGGATTTCGATCGCGACCGGAACGGCCGGAACGACATCTATTTGGTCTCTATGTATCTCCTGGACAGCAAACCCATGGAGGTCGGCGGGGTTTCTTACTACAGGACGATCCAACAACTTGAATGAAGATCCCCGTGCTGCCGCGCGAGATATGTCTGTCAAAGAAAGATTCCGGCAACTTACACCCATGGAGGAGGAGCGCAATGACCAGAAAAGAGAGCAGACTGCTGGATACGAATGACCCTTTCCCCCAAATGGAAATGCAGCTCATATCAGGAGAGACGCTCAAGGTTCCTGAAGGGCTTGGAGAAGGATACGCGGTCATCCTCCTTTATCGTGGACACTGGTGACCGTTCTGCACTCAGCAGTTGGCTGATTTCCAGTCGTCCCTGATGGAGTTTGACGCTGAACAGATCAAAGTCGTTGCCGGTTCCGTGGACCCTATCCAAAAGACGAAAGACCTGGCAGACAAGTTGGGGCTGTCCTACCCTGTTGCCTACGGCATGGACATGGAAAGGACTTGCGAGAGGACGGGGGCTTTCTTTGAAAAGGATAGAAAGTTTATCCAGCCGACCTGCTTTCTGATCCGTCCGAACAGGACCGTCGAGGTTGCCGCTTACAGCTCCGGCCCGATAGGCCGCTTCGTGGCCAGGGATGTTTTGAGCCTTGTCAAGTTCTACAAAAGCCGGGCCAAGAAGTAGGCGTTTCAGGCGACGAAGATACGGTGTTGGGAGCCTCGGGTCACACCCGCTTCTCCTCGACCCGCTTCAAGAACTCGTCCAGGATACCATACAGGGCATAAACGCTCTGGATGTTGACATGCTCCTCGCTGGAGTGCTGGCTCAGGTCTCCATCCGCACCCCAGACGATGCCGGCCGTCCCGTGCTCCATCAGGAACCGGGCATCGCTCGCGCCGTGCTCAAACCCGACTTCCGTGCCGGCCGCCACCTCAAGAAGGAGTTTGAGGTAGGGCGAATCCACCCCCCAGAAAAGGGGTTCCTTGGCTTCCACCGCGAGTTCGCCCTGAATCTCGGCCCGTATTTTCCTTACGACCTCATCCATGTCGTCGTTTTCCGTATACCGGATGTCGAAAAGAGCTTCCGCGTAATCGGGCACCTGATTCGCTGACTTGCCTGCATGGACAATGCTGAAGTTGAGGGTCCTGTTCCAGTGCTCCGGCCTGGTTTCCTGAAAATGGGATTTCATCTTCAGGTAGTCTTCGATCAGCTTTTCGATCGCGTTTTCCCCGAGCCAAGGCCTCGCCCCATGAGCGCTCTTGCCTCTGCTGATAAGCCTCAGCCGCACGATCCCCTTCTCTTTCTGCACGATCTTGCGCAGATGCCCACCGTCAAGGGCGATGCAAAAATCTGTTTTCATCGTTTTGAGGGCTTCCCTCGCGCCCTGATGCCCTCCGAGCTCCTCATCCCCGGTGATGAGCACACCGAAGGAGAGGGCCTCCTGGTTCCTCCCCTGTTTGCGGTGTCTCTGGAAATGCTCTTTCAGCAGCACCAAAGAGAGGGCGACCGCGTACTTGTCGTCAATGCTTCCCCGGCCGTAAAGTTTGCCCTCCTGCTCAAGGGGCAAGAAAAGATCATCCGGAGCATCCACCACGTCGATATGGCTCATGAGGAGCACGGGAGCGTAACGGGTTTCGGGAAGAGCCAGGATGGAGGGGAAGCTCCCACGGTCAAGGCGTGTATAGCTGATGCCCCACACGCTGAGCATGTGCTCGATGAATTCCGCGCATGCCCGGATTTCGTCTGGCTTTGAATGCATGGATTTGAATCGTATCAGGTCCTTGGTCAATCGAATGATCTCTTCCATGGGTTTCTCCCTCTTCAGCTAAGAGCGTTGAGCACCTCACTAAACTTTCGACGATTTCACCAGCACCACCCCGAACAATATCACAGCCGTGGACAGCACCACCATCCCGTCCAGCCGCTCTCCCAGGATCAGCCACCCCAGGATGACGGCGATCACCGGGTTGATGTAAGCGTACATGGACACCTTGGTCGCAGGAAGTTTGGCCAAGGCATAAACGAACGAACCATACCCCACCAGGGAGCCGAATACGATGAGATACACCAGGGCTGCCAGGCCACGAGGCTCGAGATTAAATCGTTCGGATTCTCCGAACAAGAGCCCGATCGCCACCAAGATGAAACCGGCGATGAGCATTTGAAAAGCCGCGGCCATGAGGGGATGACTCCGAATCGGCCGGTGCTTCGAATAGACCGACCCGGCTGCCCAGCAACAGGGAGAGAAAAAGAGGGCGACCACTCCCTTGAGGTATGCCGGGTCAAATGATTGCTTCAACTCAGGGGCGAACAACATCACAAGCCCGGAGAAGCCGATGATGATCCCCAGGATTTTTTTCAGGCTCAGCCTGCTTCCGGACGGAAGAGCAGCCTCGAAACCCGCCATCCAGAAAGGGAGGGTGGCGACGATGAGCGCGGCCAGGCCGCTCGGCACCCACTGCTCCGCCCACACCACGAGCCCGTTGGCCGTGACGAGAAGGGCGATGCCTACGATGGCGAGGTTGCCCAGTTCTTCTCGATGAGGGAAATCGAGGCCTCTCCATTTCAGGTAAAGAGCAAAGATGAAACCTGCCACGACGAACCGGAGCCCGAGGGACAGGGCGGGCGGGAGGGTTTCCACGCCGATTCGAATCGCGAGATAGGTGGTCCCCCAGAAGAGACATACCGCCCCCCAGGCGGCATAGGCCTTGATGCTTTCTGTCCTGTTCACCGGATGTAGCGTATATTTCTCGCCATGTCTTTTCGGGAGACCGGAGGCATCTCGGAACCCGCCTTCCCAAGGCAGATGAGCGCGAGGGGCACCTTTTCCTGTGGAACCCCGAGGATCTCCCGCATGACCTTCTTGTCGAACAGGGTAAACCAAAGGGTGGCGTACCCAAGGGCGTAGGCGGCAAGATGGATATTCTGAACCGCTGCCGCGCACGCATGCTGGTACCCCATCCTGCCCTCTTCCTGGAACATGTCCACACCGCTTTTTTCAGGGTCGCCGATGACGGCAATGATCATGGGCGCGGTTTTCAGGAAATCGAGCTGGTATTTTCCCAGCCACTTCCAGCCGGTTTTTTCGATCGCCCATTGCCGGCATCGTTCCGCCTCTGAAAAAATCTTCTCCTTCACGCCCTTGCTGCTGATCGCGATGAACTCCCAGGGCTGCGCATTCAAAGGCGAAGGGGCCCATGTCCCGGCTTCCAGGATCTTCCCGAGATCGTCTTCCGGAACCGGGTCCGGCGAAAAATTCCGGCAACTCCTTCTCCCTTTAATTGCTTCAAATAAATCCATAGCTTGCTCCTAATCTTTAAAGTTAAATACGATGCTAGTACACGCCTCCCCTTTTTCCTCTCCACGGGCCCCCGCAGTCGCGCTGCCACGGAGGATGGACACCTCGGCACGAACGGAAAAACAGACACTCGTACTACACTGGCGCCGTTCGCCCTGAGAGCTTGTCCTGAGGTATCGAAGGATATCGAAGGGTGGACGGCGGTCAAATTCCAGTTGTCATAAGCCTCCTAATCCCCCTTTGCTCTCCCTTGCCGTTCTCCATCATGCAGCTCCTCCTGCCCCGCAGCAGCTCACACGAAGCACAGGAAGCCCAGAGCAATCTCTTCTTATCCTTAACGTTTCTTCTCATTCCAAAAAAACCTCAAGCAGAGCGACTTCTATACTGTCTGCGGAGGATAGGAGAAAAACGCCGGGGGTGTCAAGGATTATGGTCTGCAGTAGCTTCCAGCGGAGATCAACAGGCCCCGGTAAACATTGGAACCTGAGCTGGGAAGAATCCGTCCTCCGTTCAATTTCCACCTTGAATTCGGACTGACTTTTCGCCTTCCCGTCGCCGTCAGAAAGGTAGACTATCTGGAGACGGTGAATCTCGCCCTCAAAAGTGACATAACGACTTTGATGCCAGTTACCTATGGCTCGTGGATCACTTGGGGGCTGAACTCATCACACTCGATTCGAAACTTGGCAAGATCGCTCAAGGGAAAAAGGGGGGAAAGAGGCGTAATTGAATTGAGCTCGCCCCCCTACCGCTGTGAGAACGGGCAGCAACTTGTAATCGAGGTCAGTGAGCTTAGAAAAGCGGTATTGTGGAAGTTTTGATATCACGCTCTGAATGGCTGCCATCCTTGCTTCCGTCTACTTATTGTAGATGATCATATACTTTTTGTACCTTACTTGAGCACCCTTTTTCAACGCTCCTTTCCCAAACGAACCGGTTCCCTTTTTCCTGCCTTAAAGCAGTACTGAACGTCCCCGATTATCCCTGCGCGCCAGGTTGTGATTGACGAGGTCGTCAGAAGGTTATGAAAGCGAAGAAAGTGTCTCGCCCATTTCGATTCTTAGCGCTGAGGAAAAGCACTGCCGTTTTCACATACCCTATGCATATCTTAGCTTTTTATGGAGTTGCGATCCGAGAGCAGACATTACAGTATGAAATCGCCCGCGGACACAGTGCACCCCAGGGAAATGGTCTATTGAACACTCGAGGAAGTCCAGGGGGTCATGTCCCGGGAAAGACCGGCTCTTTGCCTCAACTTATCCCTTGCAACCCGCGTGCTTTGCATCTATAGTTCATTAAAGTAGAAACCAAGGAATTCAATCCCAGAGAATCTTTACC
>JAGUZM010000091.1 GCA_020060805.1 Deltaproteobacteria bacterium
CACCAAGGAGACCATCAAGGAAGGGCTCGCCTACATCAGGAAAAGCCCTGGGGTGAGGGATGTTCTCCTGTCCGGCGGCGACCCCCTGCTTCTGCCGGACGAAAAGCTGCACCGAATCCTCACGGAACTGCGGTCGGTATCTCACGTGGAGGTCATACGCATCGGCACGAGGGTCCCCTGCACGCTTCCCCAGCGCATCACGCCCGACCTTGCGGAGCTTCTGAGAGGGTTCCACCCCTTGTACATCAGCACCCATTTCAACCACCCCCGGGAGATCACGCCTGAGGCAGCCCTTGCTTGCGCGAGGCTCGCGGATGCGGGCATTCCCCTGGGTTGCCAGACGGTCCTCCTGAAAGGCGTCAACGACAACGAGGAAGTCCTGCGCCGTTTGATGCGAAAGCTCCTCCTCATCCGGGTTCAGCCCTACTATCTGTTCCAGGCGGACCTGACGAGAGGCACCGCCCATTTCTGGACGACCCTGAGGGACAGCCTGGAAATCGTGAAGAAGCTCCGGGAAAGCATTTCCGGCCCGGCCATGCCCCACTTTGTCGTGGACCTTCCGGAGGGAGGGGGTAAGGTTCCTTTTTAGAAAAAGTGTCTAAAGTTCGAAGTGCGCTAAAGTGACTAAAGTTAGAAAAACATAATCACGAAAGCACGAAAAAGATAGACAGAAGAGCGGCACTAAACGGACTAAACAGTCTCTTCTACACCTTGACACCTTGACGCATGGACTCGTTGACTCCTTGACTCATCGACTCTTAGACCTGATTTCTGAACAGACCAGACAGACCAAACAGACTGAATAGACGAGACAGACGAGATTGACGAGATTGACGAGATTGAGGAGGTGAATATGGTCAGGGTAACCTGCCTAGGCGGAGTGGGGTCAGTCACGGGGTCCTGCTATCTCATCGAGAGCACCCAGGGCAAAAAGGTCCTCGTCGATTGCGGGCTTTTCCAGGGTGGAGAGCTGATGGAGGAGCGGAACTGGGCAGACTGGGGGTTTGACCCGAAGCAGCTGAACACCCTTTTCATCACCCACGCCCACATTGACCACAGCGGCAAGGTCCCCAAGCTGGTGAAAGACGGCTTCCACGGCAGGATCATCACTTCCCGTCCGACCGCGGAACTCCTGCGCATCATGCTCCTGGACGCCGCCCACATTCAGGAGATGGATGCGGAATGGCAGAGCCGAAGGAACAAACGGCAAGCCCACAAGCCGGTCATGCCCCTTTATACCACGGAAGATGCGGAGGCGACCCTGAAGCGTCTCAATCCGGTGGAGAGGGACAAAATCGTGGAGGCGGAACCCGGAATCAAGGCGCGGCTCAGAAACGCCGGGCACATCCTGGGGTCATCCATCCTCGAGCTCTGGGTCGAGGAAGAGCAGTCCGCGATCAAGATCGTCTTCTCCGGGGATCTCGGTAAAAAAGACCAGCTCATCGTCCAGGACCCCCACGAGATTTTTGACGCCGACTACCTCTTCCTCGAATCCACATACGGCAACCGGCTTCACCGCTCTTTCGATGAGAGCAAGGAGGAGCTTCTCGAGGCGATCGGGTACGCCGTCTCGCACGGAGAAAAGGTGCTCATCCCGGCCTTTGCGGTGGAAAGGACCCAGGAGATTCTTTACATTCTGGGAGAGTTCGATCGCGCAGGCCGGCTTCCTCGCATCCCGATCATATTGGACAGCCCCCTCGCCATCAAGGCGACGCAGATCTTCAGAAAGAACAAGAAATACTACGACGAGGAAGCGCGGGCCATCGTTGAGCAGGGTTACGACCCTTTTGACTTGCCTACCCTCAAGTTCACCGAAACGACCGAGCAGTCCATGGCGGTCAACAAAATCAAAGGCTCAGCGATCATCATCGCAGGAAACGGCATGTGCACCGCAGGCCGCATCAAGCATCACATCAAGCATAACCTCTGGAGGGCCGGGTCCGCTATCGTCATCGTCGGGTTCCAGGCCCAGGGTACCACCGGCCGAAGGATCGTGGACGGGGCAAAGCAGGTCAAGGTCTTTGGCGAGAACGTCTCTGTCAAGGCAAAGGTCTTCACCATCGGCGGGTTCTCCGCCCACGCAGACCAGAACGACCTGATCGATTGGGTGAGCCATTTCGAGAGCAGGCCGAGGGTCTTTCTTGTCCATGGTGAACCGAAGGCGAGCGAGGTCCTGGCAAAAAAGATATCGAAAGCCTTCAGCCTGGAGGTGCATATCCCGAGGTGGAAAGAGAGGCTCATCCTCAAGCCGAGAGAAGTGATTGTGGAACAACCCGCTGAGGAAGAAGTCCCTCCCGACATCCAGGCGTTCATGCTCAACACGATCGTAGACCTCGAAGGAAGCCTGAAGGCCCTCAAAAAGCAGATCAAGTCGCGGGAAGATCTTGGAGAGGATGATCTGGACAGGCTGAAATATGTGCAGGAAGAGCTCCGGGTGCTCCTCTCGGGGTTTGAAGGGGATCGGTGAGCGGGGAGCGTAGGGCAAAAAGCATAGAGGACAGATGACAGAAGACGGAGGACAGGAAAAGACCAGAGGACAGAGGACAGATGACAGAGGACAGAGGACAGAGGACAGATGACAGAGGACGGAAGACAAAAAACAGAAGTCAGAAGACAGCCGCCTTCGCCGAGAGGCTACGGCGGGCCAAGGGAGCCAGGAGACGGCCGCCTTCGCCAAAGGCTACGGCGGGCCAGGGGAGTCAGGAGCCAGGAAAAGACCGTGATGCGTGATGCGTAATGGGTGATGAGTAAAGACCAGAAGACAGCATAAAATCAGATGACAGATGACAGCAAGAACCAGTGAAGAGTGATGGGGAGAAGAGAGTGCCTAAAGTTAAAAAACAAAAACATCCATCACGAAAGAACGAAAACACGAAAAAAGAACTGATTTGCCTCAATCCTCAAGGCCGAAGGCCGCTCCTAAAGCACCAGGGAACCTGGTGCGCTCATCGAGGCGCGTTAGCGCCGCTCCTCAAGCGAAGCGCTCGGCGGGCATGGGTGCCTGCCAGAGCGAAGCGCTCCTGTCGCGAGGTTTTCAGCCCAGGCCTTTTTCTCTTCGGATGATTTCGTGAAGCTCTCTGAACGTGGTTGCCGGCAGCCGGCCCGCCTTTTCCGGCCTTATAAGGATTTTCAGGGCACCCGTCGGACACACGGCATTGCAAACGCCGCATCCGATACACCAGTCCTTATCTACGACCGCGACATCCCCTTCCACACGGACCGCCTCCACAGGGCAGATTTCCGCGCACGCGCCGCAGCCGGTGCACGCCTCTTCGTCGGTCTCCCGGATGAAATAGGTGGCCATCAGGACGTCCCTCGGGATCTTTCTCCTCCGAATGCTCCCCACGTTCCAGCAGGCGCAGCCGCAGCAGTTGCAGTTGTGCTGGATGTCCCCTTCCGCGTTGTCCACGAAGTGGACGAGTCCCGCTTGTTCCGACTTCCTGATGAGTTGAAGGGCCTCCTCCTTCGAGATCTCTCTGGC
>JAGUZM010000143.1 GCA_020060805.1 Deltaproteobacteria bacterium
CACAACCTGAAGCGCCATGACCCGCTGCTCGATATCGCAATGCGCCTCGAGGAGGTCGCCCTCAAAGACCCTTATTTCATAGACCACCACCTCTACCCGAACGTCGATTTCTACAGCGGCATCGTCCTCAGAGCCATGGGTATCCCCCTCAACATGTTCACGGTCATGTTCGCCATCGGCCGCCTCCCGGGCTGGATCAGCCAGTGGAAGGAGAGCATCGATGACCCGGACGGCAAACTGCACCGCCCCAGGCAGATCTACACCGGCCAGACCGCGAGAGATTACCTGTCAATAGATGATAGGGGCTGACGAAAGGATCGGATGCGTGAGCGTCCAGGGGTTCGGCCGTGAGGGCCTGTGGAATCCGTGCGACGCTATAACCGGTTAATCCTGGGACGGTTAAGGACTAAAGCGGTGGATCAGAGAGTGGCTATTGTCGGAGGGGGCATATCCGGGCTGTCCGCAGGTCATCGCCTCGCTGAATCGGGGCTGAAACCCGTCGTCTTTGAGAGCGAGTCTTTTGTGGGAGGGAGGATGAGCTCCGAAAGGGTGAATGGCTTCACCATTGACAAGGGAGCTTACACCCTCCCGGAGTCTTACCGTAACCTTCGCCGGCTTGTTGACCAGCTGGGGATTGGGAGCCTGGTCCAAACCCCGGGGACATCATCAATCTTCGCGGAAGGAGAAGAACATCCATTCAAGGTCGGTTCCCCGGCCGATTTCTTGAGGTTTAAGCCTCTCTCCCTAAGAAGCAAGAAAGATGTGGTGAAGCTTTTTCTTTACGCCCAATCCCTGCGAAGCGCATTGAATCTTGGGAGACCTACTCAGAAGACCTATGAACTGGAAGACGAGCCGGCATCCGATTATCTCTTGAAGCATTATGATCCACAGATCGTGGAGCGGGTCGCCTACCCGCTTTTTTGCGAACTTTTCCTCGGGACTCCTGAGAAGAATTCAAAACTCGCGCTACTGGCTACTCTCAAAACACTCACGAGTTTCAAGATCTTCGCCTTTGAGGAGGGCATGGGGACCCTCCCGGAAACACTGTCGAGTCATATGGAAATCAGGGTCGAGACGCCGGTCCTCAGGATTGATACCAAGGGAGAAAGAGGGCCATATGAGATTCATACAGGCGGAAGAAGGCCTTCATTTGATATTTTTGATTCAGTCGTACTGGCTGTTCCATTTCCCCTCATTCCGAGCATGGTCCCTCAGCTTCCCGGCGACTTGAGGGATTACTGCCGTCGTGTCCCCTATTCGCCGTCGATCGTGGTGGCTTTGGCCACAGAGCGGAGGCTAAGCCAAATCTCCATGATCAGCAACCTTCTTCGAACCGATTTTAAGACCCTTGGAACGGTCATATGCGACAGTCACAAGAGTTCCGGCCGTGTGCCCCAGGGGAGGGGACTTCTCACGGCCATCCTGTGCGAAGGGGCCAGCAGGGCTCTTTTTCGTGCATCAGATGAGCAGATTTCCGCTCAAGTCATCCAGGAGTTGGACCTTTTCTTTCCCAAGTTCTCAGAAAACCTTCTTTTCGTGAAAATTTACCGATGGGAACAGGGGGCTCTTCAGCTGCCGGCCGGTCACCTTCTCGACAGGGATTCCGTTCGGCAGTATTTTGAAAACGGCATAGGAAATCTCTATTTCGCAGGGGAAAGCTTTCCCGTCTCCAGCCTGGAGGCCAGTTTCAACTCCGGAATTCAAGCTGCGAACCGAATCATCTCAAGAATTGGCCGATGAGGGTCGGTCTTATGCCTCTCAGCTTTTCTTCTTAGCCTCCTTGAGCGGAATACCCGCAAGCCGTCGGGCGATATTTTTCTTCTCTTCAATATTGTAGTTGGCCCAGATGGCGATATCCTCCATGATCGGGGAACCGCCGCCGTGGACCCCGGCGATTTGCATGTTGGCGGCAACAGGTCCAGCCAGCAAATCTTGCGCCAGGCGGAACGCCCTGTGGACGATTTCCGGGTCAACATCCGCTCTTCGTGCGAAATACTTGTCCAGTAGCGGCCTCCACTGAGGATCTGCATACTCTTCCTCGTAGGGCATGGTCTGCGGCTGACCTCCCGTGATATCGCAGAGAATATCATATTCGTGGTATATATTCACACCGGCATGTTTGCGGCCCACATTGCAGAAGACCACATCCGGGATGTAGGTCCCGGACGAAGCCCTGGTTGCTTTGTAGGAAGCAGCCATCCCTGCCGCAAAGACCAGCTCCGCCACCGAGATCATCTCAGAGAGCTTGTGCCTGACATGCTGCTGGCTCTCAATCCCGCTGATTTCCGCAATGAGGGCAGTGGTGCCCATCAGGATATCCGTATAAGCCGGTTTACATCCGGTGTAACTGTGGCGATGATACAGGGCAAAGAGGAGCGCAGCCCGAGTGGCAAGCTCGGCGTCTTCGTAGATGAAGACCCTTTCCCAGGGGACCAGAACATCATCAAAGATCGTCGTGCTGTGGGCTACCCCATGTTCTGCCACTTCCGCAGGAAAAGCTTTTCTGGGGGTGGGGTTGGCAGCCTCGATCAGCAAGTGAACCCCTTTGG
The DNA here is from genome assembly GCA_020060805.1 of Deltaproteobacteria bacterium. GTDB lineage: Bacteria > Desulfobacterota > DSM-4660 > Desulfatiglandales > HGW-15 > JAHECH01. Next base: position 2,550 of record JAGUZM010000143.1, read on the forward strand.
TGTCAGCGGGAATCGAAAAGCACACGGCCCAGTCTTTTTCATCAGGCTTGAGGCTTCGGCATGGCGTAACGATCAACTCATCGCAGTACGGCCCCACCGACGTGTGTACCTTACAGCCCCTCACGA
>JAGUZM010000468.1 GCA_020060805.1 Deltaproteobacteria bacterium
GGAAATATACCCCAGTTTCTTGATCGACAGCACGGACCCGCGCACCAGCCGTGCGTAAACCGGCACCGAAGCGATTCCCGTGGCGATCATGACGTTTTCAACCCCCACACCGAGCACGGTCACGACGATGATCGCCAGAAGAATGCCGGGAAAGGCGATCATGATGTCGATCACCCGCTGGGCGAACAGGTCGAGCTTCCCGCCGAAATACCCTGTCAGGGCGCCGATCGGCACCCCCAGCCCGAGGCCGATCGCCACGGAGATGAGGCCGATGATGAGCGAGATCCTGGCCCCGAACAGGATGCGGCTGAAAAGATCCCGGCCCAGTTCGTCGGTCCCAAACCAGTGTTGGGTCGAGGGTTTCTGCAGGGCCTTTCCAAGGTTGGTTGCGATCGGATCGTAAGAAGTGATCAGGGGAGCGAACACCGCGCACAGGAGGAACAGCACGATGATGCAAAGCCCCAGCATGGCGATCCTGTTCTTGCGCAGGTGCCGCAGGATCGCCCGAACCTCGCCCTCGGTGCGTTCCGCGGAATCCTGAACCTGGGATGTCATGCTCTCCCCTGTGCCCGCCATAGGCTACTCGCTTTCCCGGGAATGATAGCTGATCCGGGGGTCGAGGAAGGCGTAGATCAGGTCCACCAGCAGGTTGATCAGCACAAAGCTCACGGCCAGCACCAGCACCGCCCCTTGAACCACGGGATAGTCGCGGGCCAGAATCGAATCGACCAGGAGGCGTCCGACCCCCGGCCACGCGAAAACCGTTTCCGTCAGAACCGCTCCGCCGAGCAGGATGCCGAACTGAAGGCCCATGATGGTCACCACCGGAATCAGGGCGTTCTTGAGGGCGTGCTTGTAGATGATGACCTTTTCGGCCAGGCCCTTGGCCCGGGCGGTGGTGATAAAATCCTGCCGCAGCACATCGAGCATGCTGGAACGGGTGATGCGGGCGATCAGGCCGGCCGTAGCCATACCGAGGGTCATGGAAGGAAGGATCAGGTGCCGGAAGGTGCCCCGTCCGGTGGCGGGCAGCCACCCGAGGTGGACGGCAAAGAGCAGCTGGAGCATCAGGGCCAGCCAGAAGACCGGCGCAGCCACGCCGAACAAGGCCACCAGCATGCTGACATTGTCGAAGATGGAGTAGCGCCGTGTCGCCGAGATGATGCCCGCTGAAATGCCCACGACCGAAGCGATGAGCATCGCAAGAAGGGTCAACTCCACGGTGCGGGGAAACCTCTCCCGCAGCTCCACGCTCACCGGCCTGCGGCTCATGGTTGAGTCGCCGAGTTCGCCCCGCGCCAGGTTGCGGACAAAGATGGCGTATTGCACCGGAAGGCTCTGGTCCAGGTGCAGGTCCTTGCGAATCTGCTCGATGTATTCCGCGCTCGCATGCACCCCTGCGATGGCGATGGCAGGATCCCCGGGGATCAATCGAATGATCAAAAAGATAAGAATGGATACGCCGACGATGACCGGCACCGTCAGCAAAAGCCGTCGCACGATGTAACCGTACACGCCTTCACCTTCGAATCAGGGGTATGAGCCCACCGGGATGGAAAAGCGGCGGATGCCGCGACGCCAACTAGGCAAGAAACCGTCGCACCGGCCCCGGGGGCCGGTGCGACGGGAATCGGCAAAACCGGGTTATTCGATGCTCGCATCCCATGCGAGAATGTTCTCCAGGGGATGATGAATCAGGCCTTTGACGTTGCTCCGGACCGCGTTGATCTGGCCTTCATCATGAAGGTAGAGCCACGGGGCATCGTTCCAGATCACCTTGATCGCCTCGGCGTACAAGCCGTTCCGGGCAGGACGGTCGGGCGTCGTGCGGGCGGACTGCAACAGTTGGTCCGCCTTCTCGTTCTTGTAGAACGACACGCCCCAGCCCGCAGGGGGAATCTGGGTGGAATGGAGCAGTGAAAAAAGGCCGTAATCCGCGTCCAGGGTCACGCACCCCCAGCCCAGCATGTACATCTGGTGCTTGGCCTCTGCGGGCGGTTTGCGCACGAAACCGAGGTAGGCGCTCCACTCCATGGTCTGGAGCTCGAGCTGAACGCCGACCTCCCGCAGCATGGCCTGAACCGCCTCGGCAATCGTGGCATCCATGAGGTACCGCCCTGTGGGATGGTGGAACACCGCCTTGAACCCGTTGGGATAACCGGCTTCAGCAAGGAGCTTCCGGGCCAACTGCGGGTTGTACTCATAGGGGCCGACCTTGCTGTAGCCGAACACAGCCGGAACGACCGGCGCTGTGGAAGGTTTCCCGACCCCTGCAAGGATGGTGTTGATGATGGCCTCTTTGTTGACGGCATAGTTCATGGCCTGCCGGACTTTGGGGTTGTTGAAGGGCTCCACCTGGGTGTTGAACCCGATGTAGATAACCCGCACGCTCGATGCCTTCACAACTTTGATGTTCGGATTGGCGTCAAGCCGTTTCGCGTCAGCAGGGGGAACGCGCATGGCCGCGTGGGCTTCGCCGGTCTCCAGCATCACCATCCTTGCCGCATCCTCGGGAACGAACTTGAAAGTCAGTTTTTCGATCTTCGGGGCGCCTCCCCAGTAATCCCGGTTTCGCTCCAGGATGACCTGCTCGCCCCTGGTCCACCGGACGAGTTTAAACGGGCCGGTTCCTACGATATTCTCCGTGGTTTTACCCTTTTCAAGGCCTTCCAGGGACTTAGGGCTCAACATGCCGATGAAGGAATGGGAGAGGTTGGACGTAATGGGTGCAAAAGGACGGTTCAGGGTAAGCCGCACCGTGTAATCGTCCACAACCTGAATGCCCGAAACCTCGCTGATCAGAAACCGGTAGGGCGCTTTGCTGCCCGGGTCGAGAAAACGGTCCAGGTTCATCTTCACGGCCTGGGCGTTGAAGGGGGTGCCGTCGTGAAATTTCACGCCCTTTCGCAACCGCAGGGTCCAGGACAACCCGTCCGGCGCTGACTCCCAGGACTCAGCCAGGGACGGCTTCAGGGTGCCGTCAGGGGACATGTAGATCAGGGATTGATGAATATGCTGCCCCACCGTGGCGGCGGGAGCGGAGGCCATGGCGATCGGATCCAGAGCCTCGGGCTGGGCGCCTATGGCAATCACCAATTCCTGCTTTGCAGCCTCGGCTGCGGGGGAAAAAAGGCTGAACAAAGGAACAAGAGCCACCAGTGCAATCGCGATCAAAAAGATCTTTTTCATGTTCTTCTCCTTTTTTGCGGGGTTTGAGAAAGGATAAGGAATTGACGACTGAAGCCTGAAGATTGCCGAAAGTGGTCTCTTCTGTCAAGCAATTTAGGACTGGATTTTCCTGATTCTGTGCCCCTTTTCCAGTTTATGGGGACCCTCTTTCCACCTCCCATGATCCCGACTTGGCGGGGAGACGGGTGTTTTTCAGCGGCCCGTTCCCTTTAAAGGATGAAATCCGTGATGTACACGTTTTCTTCCATTTCTCTTGCGATCGTCGAAGTCGGCGTGTCTCCGTAGTCGTGGCCGGGCCAGATGACGGTTTCTTTGGGAAGGGGCAAAATCTTCTTCTCGATCGAATCGACGAGCATATCCAGAGAACCTCCCACCAGGTCCGTGCGCCCCGCGGCTCCGACGAACAGGGTATCTCCGGTAAAAAGGTTCCCATCGACAAAGTAGCAAACTGAGCCCGGCGTGTGCCCCGGCGTGTGAATCACCCTGATCTCGAGGGTTCCCACGTTCAGCACATCCTCGTCTTTCAAACCTACGTCCGCAGGGTCAGGTGCCTGCAGGCCGAGCTCCGCAGCAGAGAGCTCCCGAACTTCTTTCTGCGAGAAGAACTCGTTCTCCAGCTCATGCATGCAGACAGGCACGGAAAGGGCTGTTTTGAGGTGCTGGTTGGCCAGGACGTGATCCGCATGCCCGTGGGTGTTCAGTATGTATTTGACCCTGAACCCCTCGTCTTTGACCATGGCCAGGAGTTTCTCTTCCTCGCCCGCAGGGTCGATGATGGCCGCCTCCCTGGTATTAGGGCAGGCGACGAGGTAGGTGAATACCTCAAAGTCGCCCAGGAGAATTTGCCTGATGATGATTTCTCCCATCTTCCTTCCCGTCTAGCAGGTTGCTGAAAAAGCCCTTGCTCGCAGGCTGCTCAAAAACACCCAGATACAAGGCGCCCGAAATCCCGAGGAGTGAGGCGTACATATAAGTACGCCGCAACGACGGGGGATGACCCGTCCTCCGCAGTAGCACTGCTACGGAGGATGGAGGGCAACGCAGAAGATGGGTGTTTTTCAGCAGCCTGCTGGATCACATTTCCTTCAACAATCGATTCGCAGCAGTCAGCATCGGGTCCCATGTGGGTCCGAAAGGCGGCGCATAAGCGAGGTCGGTCTGGTAGAACTCGTCCACCCTCATCCCGGCATGAAGGGCGACGGCAGGGGCATTGATCCGGTGAGCAGCCCCTTCTTTCCCCACCATCTGCGCGCCCAGGAGCCGTCCGGATTTGCGGTCCCCTACCAGCTGGACGTACAAGGGCGATCCTCCCGGGTAGGAGTGGGCTCTGGTGACGCTCTCTATGACCATCTCCACGGGTTCAAACCCGAATTTTTCAGCTTCAGCCAGGCTGAGCCCGGTGCGCGCCACCTCCATGTCAAACACCTTGAAAACAGCGGTCCCCACCACCCCCGGCAGCTCTGTTCTTTTTCCCAAGAGATTGTCCGCAACGGCCCACCCGGCCCGGTTCGCCCTCAGAGCGAGAGGTATCCAGGTTTTTTCGCCCGTGACCATATGATAGGCATCGGCACAGTCTCCGGCCGCGTAGATATCCCCGTTGGAGGTGAGTAGGGTTTTGTCCACTGAGATGGACTTCTCCGGGCCGAGAGCGATGCCCGCTTTCTCAGCCAGTTCGCTGCAGGGCCTGATCCCGATGGCCGCTAGGACCATCTCGCAGTCAACGGTCATATCCGGACATACAACCCTGAGACCAGCCTTTGTCCTATCGATCATCCGGATGCCTTGACCCAGATGGACTTTGACCCCGTTCGCCTCGATTTCCTTCTTGACCACGGCCGCCAGATCCTGGTTCATCCAGGGCATGAAGGTGGGCCGGGGTTTCACCATCTCCACCTCGATTCCTCTTGCCCTCAGAGCCTCGCACATCTCCATAGCTATGTATCCCATGCCCAGGATCACGGCTCTCTTGACCCGGTGCTCCTGAATCAAACGCTTCATTCCTCTTGCGTCGTCTAGGCTCTTGAGCACCGTCACGCCGGGGAGGTCAAAGCCGGGCACATCGGGTACGATGGGCGCAGCGCCCGTGGCGATCAGCAGTTTGTCATAGGGGATATGGAAGGCACCCCCCTCTTTTGCCGCACCTGAAACGCTTTTTTTCGAGATGTGAATCGACTCCACCCGATGGCCGGTCCTGACGTCGATGCCCTGCTTTTCTCTGAAGACCTTGGCCTTTCTCACGATAAGATCGTTGATGTCCCGACCGGGATCAGCAATGTTATACGGCATCCCTCAGGCGCTATACGAGACATCGCCGGTCTGTTCAAGCACCGTGACTTGCAGGTCAGGGCTGTTTCTCTTGGCCCGGCTCGCAGCGCTCATGCCGGCCGCATCTCCACCGATCACCACGAATTTCATTTGTTATACCTCCATCAAAGCTCTCCGGAGCAGCACCGCCGCCCCCCGGCATTCTGGATGTTTTAGCCCCAAAAGGCAACACTTTTGCTTGCCCAAAGGCTTGGATTTTGGATATGGTTTCACGGTGTACGGGCTCTGTTTCCGTGAAGCACGCAACAGGCAACATGATCCACATGAAAGGAGAAGACGATGGCTGGGTTGGATATTGACCTCTCTGGCAAAGTCGCCCTCGTAACCGGTGGGAGCCGTGGTCTGGGAAAAGCAATTGCCCTTGCCATGGCCGAGAAAAATGCCAAAGTGATCATCTGCGGAAGAAAGCAGGAAAACCTGAACAAAGCAGAAGCCGAGTTCAAGAAAAAGGGAATGGATGTGGTGGCCCTGGTCGCCCATGCCGGAAAGTCCGACCAACTCTCCGCCCTTTTCAAGAGCATTGATGAGCGGTTCGGGAAGCTGGACATCCTCGTCAACAACGTGGGGACTAATTTCTTGACCCCC
>JAGUZM010000457.1 GCA_020060805.1 Deltaproteobacteria bacterium
CTGTTTTAACGGTTCTCATTCTGTTGGTCGCCGCCTCCATTTGCATAAATGGATACCATATCGGCCGGGAATTCCTAAAGATCAAACCCCATCGGTATGTCCTCGGGAAAGAAGACCGCAATTCATTTCTTCTGCGGCTCATCCCCTCGTATCCAATGTTCCAATACATCAACACGCATCTTCCGGCGGATGCAAAGATCTTCTTTATCTACATGAAAAATTTAGGATTTCTCTGCGATCGGAGCTATTTTTCGGACTCCATGTTCGAGTCTTATACGATTGAAATGATTCTAGCCTCATCGACATCGCCGGAGGAGGTCTATCTGAAGCTTCTAGAAAAAAAAATTACTCATCTGTTGTATGATATCGGATATGTATTTGGCGCAATGAGTACCTTTTCAGGGAAAGAAAAACAACTCTTCAAGAGCCTTCAGGACACCTGCCTGCGGATGACCTTTGAGGACAGGAACCGTTACTATCTCTACGGACTGGGTGGTAAAAACCTCCGGGACGGCACGAATATCCGGTTTAATCCGTATCTATTGCCATCAACACAATGGTCGGGCTGAATGTTTTGGTTCCGTTTAGGTTCAGGTCGCTACCCGACTGGTGGAAAACCGGACGGGTAAAATGCTGGACCGAATTGGGCAATTTTCCGATACCCCGGGGTGCCGCTGAAAAGTGCCTTTCTGAAAACTCGGAATTTTCGGAAAGAGTTAGGAAAGCTCCTTTCCCCTCCCCATCCGGATTTTCTTTAAAAAATCCAGCAGCCCGCCCGTTATAGCCAAGATCAAGCTTATGCCGAGAATAAGCAAAGAGAATGAAAGGGCCTGCGTGGCCGCGATGCCGTATTTGCCGAGCAAAAAAACATAACCGCCCTCCCGTACGCCGATTCCGGCAATAGATATGGGCAGAACGCGGAGAATACCGACGGATGCCACGATCCAGATGAGAGTAAAGAAGGAAATCGGGATGGCAAGCGACAGACATACCATGTAGTTAATCAGCACAATGAAGAATTGGAACAGAAAGGATAGAAGAAGGGCAACGAAAACAGGACCGGGTTTTCTGTAATAGGGCTCGAAGCATCTCGATACATTAGAGTAAAAATTGGGTACCCGGGCACACCTGTCCGCTGCCGAGAATCTTCGGATTCCTTTTTTCCCGATCAGAAAAAGGGAGCAACACGCCAGCACGGCGATCCCCAGGAAAGATCCTCCCCGAAAATCGAACTGGAAGTGTTCATAAGAAATGCTTACGATCCCCATCAGGAGCATGGCCGCCAGACCAGTCAGCTTTTCTATGGTGATCGAGGCGACGGCGTGTTGCGGCTTTCCGCCCGCATAGGCGAAACGGATTCCTTTCGCGATCTCGCTGCTGATCTGACCCGGCAAAAAGAAGGAATAAAAAATGGAGATGAAGTTCAAGCTCAACAGGTCTCCATAAGAAGGATTTACCCCCAGGGCAGCCAAGAGCCACTGCCACTTCAAGGTGGCAATCATCCATGCTGCAAAGGATAGGATGACGGCAAAGACGAGATATCCTGGATCGGCCGAAAGGAAACTCTTTTTCATGACACTCAGATCGACCTTCAGGAAAAGGATCGTCATCAGGGAAATACTGATGACCCCTTTCACCAGAAGCTGCTTTCCCGACCCGGTCATTTGGAGTTTGGCCCTTTCTTCTTCAAGGTGAGAATGATGGGGGTATACATTTTCATTCTGCAGGCAAGCCATGAAACCAGATCGAGGAGACCCATGGTTCGCAAAAGGCTCAATACCCTGAACAGCCTCCCGTTATCCTTCCATATCGGATACGCAATCATATTCAGACGCGCCATGAAAGAGCGCTCGCCCCAGTCGGTCCATTCGATATCGCGACGGTCCCTCAGGGTCCTCCAGAGGCTTCTCCAGGTCGTGAATTGGAGAGAATCGATATAGGAAGGATCCCTGTTCCAGAGCCTGACGTACAACCTGGCCAATCCCTTCGATATGCCGGGGATCCAGAAGATGCCATAGTGGCCTTCGAAGAAGGAGTGGTAATTGGGAACGATGAATTGAAGAAAGCCCCCCTTCTTCAGGACCCTCAGGGATTCGAGAACGACGGCCGCGGGATTGCAGCAATGCTCAAGTACATTCGCCGAGAAGATGTAGTCGAATGTCTCGCTCTTGAATGGCATCGATTCTCCGACTGCCCCAGAGACAAAAGAGCCGCACACCTGATAGCATCTGAGCATCCGAAGCGATATGGTCCTTCTCTGATCTTCAGGTTCGATTCCGTAAGCCCTCAATGGGTACCTGGAATTCGCCAGGGCCAGGAACATTCCGAATCCGCTTCCGATCTCGAGAAGCCTGCCGGCCCCGGAATGAACGGCCGCATAATCCAGGAGTCCTTCGAGCTGTTCCCGATAGATCCGCTCGGAAACATAGTCGCGCGCGACGCAGGCGGGGTCTGCACCGTGAATGGCGCAACTTTGCTTTTCAATCTCCTGAATGTCACGAATGATCTGTGGTTCAATCATTTTTCAACAGATTCTTCTAACAGAATTCCATATTGGCCGGAAAAAGGCGGAACATGAAAGTGTTGCGTTGAATTCTCCATGTGCACGTCTATGTCGATGCCGGAAACCGCCTCGCCTTGCAGGCGGATGGCCGTCTGATTCACTTCGTAGATTCGGACGTTCCATGCCGATACAAGGTAGTCGATGATGGAATCCATGTTTTCATATACCGGAGTAAATCCATCCCCATGAAGAGAAGCTTCTATCCGCCATAGGATGGAGTCGAGCTCCAATGGATCGATGAGGGAGAGCCTTTGCTCATGGGTCATGAGATAGGCGGGGAACTTCGCCCAGAAGGCCCTTTCGATGTGCTCGACGCCCCTTCGAACTGCTTGATCCGCATCCACCTTCATGTTTTCTCCATGATAGGGAGTACAGCCCCAGAGCCAATCGTGATCGTGCGGAGCGAGATAGGAGGACCTGCCGAAGCCCTGGAAAGAAAAATTGACGATTTCCTCGGAGGAGTCGGCAAAACAGAGGTTATAGGAGTTCCTCCCGTAAGGGAGGGCAGTGGGCCAGAAAGTGCCCCTGGAAGAGCCCAATGGAATCTCGTTCATCACATAACGGATTCCACGCTCCAGAAGAAAGGGCTTGCAGCGGATCCCAACGCTGTAAAAGTGGGCATTTAAGGTTTTTGGAAGCCTCAAACCGTGTTTACCATAGAAGGTGTCTATCTTCCAAAAATTTTCCTCTAATTGAGACTCGTTCAGCTCCCGCTTCCGGGATACGTCGAAATAGAGAGGCTTCTCCCACGTAAGCCCATGGGGGGAAAGAGAAAGAGGATACATGGCGTTCAGCTTTTTCAGCCTGTTGAGACTTCTCTCCGGCAAGTCCTCGAGTAACAGTCCGAGAAGCGGGATGAAATGATGCTTGCAAATGGGATCCAGGTATGAAAAGCCGCTTGCGCCGCTCACGTCGTCTACCCGGATTGAAAGGAAATGAGGAATCGTCTTCAGGGCAAAGGGCTTCTTGGATGCCCAGATGAGAGCTCTTTCAAAGAAGGTCGACAGCTTGTTGATGTGACCAAGGACGCCTTCGTTCAGGACCTGGGAGGAGATCATCACCTGAAGAATTCTGGCTTCATCCACTTGGGACTTGATCACGAGCGGGTGGCCTCTAAAATGAATGGTTCTGCCGGGCACGGGCGGAACAAGGACGGCAGGACAGGGATATCTGAAGACGTACCGAGTCTGAAGCCCCTTCACGAGATTGTCCCCTTCCTGGATCTCGAGGAAGTCGATGAGCGAGGATTCCTTTCGCGCCATGTTCAGTCCGAGCGGGATCTGATAAGCCATCGGCGCATGATCTGTGGAAAGGTCGAAGCTGACCAGTCCAGATGCGGTTATCCATTTCAGAAGGAGATCTCGATCGCACTTCGAAATACTGTCCCATATCCCTGAGTGTCCCAGCAAAATGAGGGAAGGGGAGAAATCCAATTGGCCAAGGCCATTTTTTACGTCCATTTCCCGAAAGGATAGACCGAGGTGATAGAAGAACGTCTTCAGATTGAGAAAGTATCGCCTGTGTTCCTCTTCCAGATTCGTATTGATCAGGACAAGAACATTTGGACTTACGGGAGAAAAAGCGGGTATTGCCGGAATGATCGAAGCGCTTCGATAGGTTTCATCCATCCGGCTTGCATGATTCCTCTGAGCCGATCGGATAAAATAATCGATAGCCTCTCTCACGGGCGACATCCATCGTATCCTGCGGAGCCAGTGAATAAGAGCCGCTCTCAAGACTTGATCCCGTTCATCACGAAATTGGATGTGCTCTTGAATCTTGCAATCCTCGGCAGCACCAACTCAGGAGAAAAACCTTCCTCCCGAAACCATCGATCCACTTCTTCATAGCGGTAATGGGACCGAATGGGCATCCCGAACCATTCCTCGACCTGCTGCTCGATGGGATGGTCGATGATTACGGATTTTTTCGAAAGAAGAAGCCGGTCATGAAGGCGGATGAACTCGGCGGCTGCCCGATTGAAAATCCTTCTGAGCCAAAGAGGGCTTCTTTGATAGGACAGGCAGGCCGCCTTCCAGGGAGCGGTCAGCCACGTCTTAAGGTAGAGGCTGACGGAAAGAACTCCTCCCGGGGCGCAGCGGAGGGCCACGTTTCCAAATGCCTTTCGGGTGTCCCCCGTGTGGTGCAGGACTGCGAATGCATAGACGATGTCGAACTGCCTCTCCATCTCTAGCGGCTCCAGGAGATTGTGCCTCTGGAAATTGATGTTTCGGAAGCCGAAGCGCCCTGCTGTGGACCTTGCTAGGTGGACCGCCTCCATGGAGTAATCGACGCCGACCACTTCACTTGCACCGAGGGCAGCGAAGGCAACGGCGCTCATTCCGCTTCCAGAGCCGCAGTCCAGCACCGTCTTTCCCCGGATAGGGATATTCCTGTCGAGAAATATGGTCTTGAGCTTTGCGGTTTCTGCAGAAAGTTCAGGGTGGCTCCCCCGCCCCCATATGGAATCATACAGGTCGCTTACTCGCTCGTTCTGAGCCCTTGCAGTCCTCATCCCAAGTCCATCCCCATCCGATGAAAAATAGTGTTTGAAGGAACAGGGTCATTGTCCTCCACCTGGATTTCGTGCACCATAAGCCCTTTGTCTCCCGCAATGACAACGGTTCCCTCCTCTCTAAGAAAGGCAACCCTGCCCGGTACTCCTCGGATGTCTTCCTCCAAAAGAGATGTCCTCCAGATCAGAACCTTCTTTCCGTTGAGGAAGGTAAAGGCCCCAGGGTAGGGTCTGGTCAAAGCCCGGACAAGATTGTGCACCTGAAAGGCCGACATCGACGACCATCGGATGATCCCGTCTCGAGGGTAGCGTCGGGTGTAGTAGGTCCCGCCGGAAGGATTCTGCCGCACCCGCATCACGCATCCGCTTTTTATTTCCTTAACCACTGCCAGAAGCATCTCTGGAAATATCTGAAGCGTCCTGTCGACAGCCTCGCGAATCGTTTCATGAATCGAAATCTGGAATTCGGCTTCTGCAATGATGTCTCCGGTATCGATTCCCTCATCGACAAAGATGATGGAGAGTCCGATCCGCGTTTCGCCATTGATGATTGCCCAGTTTAGGGGAGCAGTCCCCCTGTAATCGGGCAGTTTTCCACCATGCAGGTTGATGCAGCCGAGAGGTGCGACGTTGATAACAGGGCTTTGGAGGATCTGATTGTACCCGGCCAGAACCATCAGATCGGGTTTCCAGGCAAGGAGTCCTTTCATGGATTCCATGGCATTGATCCGCTCCGGGTCAATGGTCGGAATCTGATGGCGACGCGCCAGCGTCCGAACGGTCTCCTCCTGCGCCGGGGCTCCTTGTCCGGGGTGTACAACGGCCCCCACAATGGATTCGCCATTTTCGATAAGGGCCCGGAGGCAGGCCACTCCCCTTTCTCCATTGCCCATGAAAACAATTCGCATGGTTCCCATTAGAGGTCTTTCAGTTCAGCTTCCGTTTCATGAACCGCTGCCGCTATGGCATCCGCCTGCCTCGATGTGAGCCCAGGAAAAAGAGGAAGGCTCATGATGCAACGGCTCACCTGCTCTGTGATCGGAAGCACATTGTGGGCGGACCCTGAATAGAAGGGCTGCAGATGTACGGGTGGATCAAAATGGACCGAAGCCTCGATCCCTCGTCTTCTCAGACCCAGAACGAATGCATCCCGAATCGCAACCCTTTTCGCCTTTACCGTATAGGTCTGATAGGTGTGAAAGGCCCGGGCATGTGCGATCGGCAAGTCCAGAGACGCACCGCTAAGTCGTCCATTGAGGTCGGCCGCGCGCTCCCGCCGGAGCGCGTTCATTTGGTCTAGTTTGCTAAGCTGCACTGTTCCTAGAGCGGCAAGGAGGTGGCACATCCTGAAATTGTATCCTGCCTGAACAGCGGCTCTTTTCCATGGAAGCTTCTGCCCGGCTCTTTCCATCGTTGTCTTGGGTATGCCGTGGTTCGCCAGGGTCCTCACTTTCTCAGCCAATCCGGGATCCTCCGTTGTCAGCATTCCCCCTTCACCGGTGGTCATGTTTTTTGTGGGAAAGAAGGAGAAGCATCCAACGCCGAAGGAACCGGTCTTTCGTCCGGACCAACACGCCCCGATCGCCTCTGCAGAATCCTCGATCACCGCTAAACCTTTTCGGTTGGCAATCTCCATGATCCTTTCCATATCGCAGCTCTGTCCGGCGAAATGAACGGGCATGATCGCCTCGGTTCTCGAACTGATTCTTTCTTCGATGCTGTCGGGATCAATGTTACAGGTGTCGTAATCGATATCCGCAAACACAGGTACAGCACCTGCAGTCACTACGGCGTTGGCCGAAGCGACGAACGTGAAGCTTGGCAGAATTATTTCGCCGGTGATTCCGAGAGCCCGGATCCCGAGATACAGGGCTGAAGTGCAGCTGTTCAGGCTGATGGCATGCCGGCATCCGATGTAATCGGCAAACCGGGATTCCAGTTCTTCATTTTTGGGCCCATGAGCCAACCACCCGGAGTCCAAGACCTCCTTGACGGAACGCAACTCTTCGGGACCGAGGTTAGGAACACAAAGAGGAACCTTTTCCCCCATCATATACCTCTTCTTGAATCAGGTTTTAGACCTTTAAACTCCCTAACGAAGGCCACATATTTCTCTATCCCTTGTTCCAGAGAGTAGCGGGGCTCAAAGCCCAGCAGTTTTTTTGCCTTCGAGATATCCAGGGCGCCTCTTTTGGGCCGCATCATGCTTTCTGGCTGCTTCTCGACGATGCTCTTCGCATCAGGAAACCACCTTTGCAGGGTGTCTGCCAATTCCTTTAATGACCTTCCCTCACCCCTTGTAATGTTGAATACCTGGTTCGCTGCACTCTTTTCAAATGCCGCCTTTACAATTCCGCTGGCCGTATCCTCGACGTAGGTGAAATCCAACTCTGAAGAGCCTCCATTGTGGAGGGTCAAGGGCTTCCCCGCCATGGCGTTTTCGAGAAAAATCTGTGTGACTCTTCGGTTCACATCCGTGGGGCCATAGACCGCAGAAGGACGAACGATCACGTATTCGATTCCGAACCGTCTGCCGAAGGCTTCCGTCAGGATTTCACCGGCCAGTTTTGTTCCGCCGTAAATGTCTTTGGGCTTCTTGGGATGATCTTCATCGGCTGGAACGTACTGAAAATCCCCATAGATCATTGAGGAGGAGGTATAGATGAACCGCTGGACTGTATCCGTATCGCGGATCGTCTCCAAGACATTCACGGTGCCCTGCAAAATGGACTTGACCGCCTCTTCCGAGTATCTGTTCGAAAGATCCGCAATCGGCAGTGCGGCCAAATGGATGATCACGTCCGGTTTGTGTGCTTCAATGGCTCGCCGGACGTCGGATAGGTTGGTCGTGTCGCCCCTGAGGATGATAGCCTGATGTTCGATCCCCTTCATTCTTTCCTTTAGGTAGAGATGGAGGTCGACCTCCAATGGAGAAACGTATGCGACGAACGAGTCAAACAGGACCGTCTCCACGCCCCTGGCCAGAAGTTCCCTCGCAACAAACGAACCGATGAATCCTGCGCCTCCTGTGATGAAAACCCTGCTCATTCTATTCCACGCTCCCTCTTGGTTGTTTTCTGATTGCTCCTTAAAATTGCCGAACTGCGGGTATGCTCACTGCCCCGCTATTTCTCTTCGCCGGGAAAGAGCTCAGAGCGGAATGGGCCAGATTAAGATATCTCTGGGCGACGATTTCCCAGCTGAGGCCGATAGCCTTCTGCCTGCTCGCCCTTCCCATTTCGGCTCTCAGATCCGCTTGATCGACCAACTTCGCTAATGCTTCGGCAAGGCTGGAGGAATCATCAGGAGAAACGAGCAAGCCATTTACGTGATCCTCCACCAGATGTTGACCTGAGCTGGGGGTGGTTACAATCGGTAGCCCGCAGGCCATCGCCTCCAAGATGGAATTGGTCATTCCGTCTCCGACGGACGGGTGAACAAAGATGTGAGCGGAATGGAAGTGCGAAAGGAGGTTTTCTCTTCTGGCCCAACCCGAGAATCGGACCACATCTTGAAGCCCTAGTTCCTTTGATAGAATCTCCAGTTCAATCCTGAACTCACCATCCCCGACGATCTCAAGCTCCATTTCCTGCCGGTTGTTCTTTACCAACTTCTTCACTGCAGGAAGAAGATGTTCCAGTCCTTTGTGCGTCTTCACCACCCTTCCGACGTAAAGGATCTTTACAGGCGCTTCATGGAGGTGAAAAGGAGCCGGATAAAACGATTCACAGTCCACACCATTCGGGATTCTCAGCACTCTCTTTCCCACTCTTCCAGCAAATCTTTGCGCGAGTTCCTGGAACCCCACACTGGTGACTGCAATCGCCGATGCATTGCCCCATACCGTGGCGTTGATGGGGCTGAGCATGCGGTGGCAGGCCGCAAGGGATCCGTAGGGAATGCCGGGAATATCCCCTCCACGAAGTGAAAGGACATAGGGCAAACCGTAGACCTTCTTGGTCCACCATCCGATCGGACCACAGGGAAGGCCGAAAAAGACGATCATCACTTGCGCCTTGATCCGTCGAACGGCCCTACCCGCGTGCAGCAGCGCACTGGAGGTGAAAGCCAGCATCTCGTGAGGGCTGCACTGCTCCACATGGCGCCTCAGCGAAGGGATTCGAAATACTTCATACCCATCCTGGATCGATATCCCATGGAGGCCCTTGGCCGCCATTCCGGAAGTCAGGACCAGGACATCATGACCATTTCTGGCTATATGTCTTGCCAGATGGCCAGTCGCATTTCCCGCACCTGCCCCCAGGGGGGGGAACTCGTAGTTTACGATCAGCAGACGCATCGTTACTGTCTCTAGCCTTTCCCATCCAATTTAGAAATTCCACGCATGGTTAACGGGTGGTCTGTTTGATGGAATAGGGTCTCTTTTTCTGAGATTCGTAGTAGGTCCTCATCAGGATCTCGGCAATGAAACCGATGAAGATGGAGATCACACCGATCAGCAGAAAGAAAACTGTAAGGATGGGCAATGGGGTCTCGATAAAACTCTTGCCGCCCCAGAGTTTGTAATAGATCATCAGTCCGAAAGACAGAAAGCCCATGATGAAATTCAGAAGTCCGAACCCGCCGAACAGGTGGATGGGATTCCCTGAGTAGCGATCCATGAACTTAATCAGAAGCAGGTCAAGAATGATTTTCGGAGTGCGGAAAATGTTATAGTGAGACTTTCCGGACTGCCTCTCATGATGGTTTACGACCATCTCAACGACCCTTGCACCCTGCCATCGGGCATATATCGGGATGAAGCGGTGCATCTCACCGTACAACTTCACACCCCTCAATACGTCCCTCCGATACACCTTGAGTGTACAACCGTAATCGTGCAACTCCGTGCCGCTGATTTTTGAGATGATCCAGTTTGCCGCCCTCGAAGGCAGCACTCTGAGGAGTCGCCCGTCTTTTCTGTCTCTTCTCCAACCGCTTACGACGTCATAACCTTCCTGGAGTTTCTCGATGAGCCTGCGGATATCGACCGGATCATTCTGATTGTCACCATCCATGGTCACTAGAATATCTCCCGAGGAATGATCGATGCCGGCCATGATAGCTGCAGTCTGCCCGAAGTTTCGTCTAAAATGGATGACCTTCACGCGGCGGTCCTCATTGGCAAAGGAGTTCAGCATCTCCTCAGACCCGTCACTTGAGCCATCGTTGATCCAGATGATTTCATAACGTTCCCCGGTAGGTTGCAGAACAGAAGTCAGTTCATTGAATAATTGATCGAGATTGGCCCTTTCATTGTGTACGGGGATGATGACTGAAAGGTCGATTCTTTTCCCATCATCTTGAAGGATCTTCTCCTTCGATCTGGTGCTCTGGCCATTTCTCTGTATCATCGCAGGACTCTCAAGGGATTCTCTAACGGCAATGTGTTCCTCTAAAGCATGCAAAAACAAAGCCACCATATTGCAAAAGCGGGATTGTTTGTCAAGCAGAAAAGCCGATCGATTTTTCCCCTGGACTGCAAAATCTTTTTGATTTATATGAGGATTCTTGGTTTTTTTTGCAAGCGAGCGGATAATTCGAATTTCCATGTTCGAATCCCAGATATTCAGAAATATCTCGGCAAATTCACCTCATCGGAAATGAGGATGGCGCCGATTATCAATCGAAGGGGATTCGATGCAATCCGATGAGCATCCGATTGAAAGGATTTGCGGGACCCTGGTATTTGAAGCATATGGAAGGATATGGAAAATCGATATCAAGAGCCAGCCAATGCGGATTTTGCACGCCGGTTTGATGCGGTAGCGGCATCCTTCGACCGGATCACCAGCAGGTACAGCTCTTTCAGACGATATCACGCATTGATTCCGTTCATTTATGGAAAGGTACTCGATGCCGGTTCCGGCACGGGATGGTTGAGCCGCATATCCGATCCGAAGAAAGCGATCATTCACTTGGATATTTCAATCAACATGTGCCGGGTTGTCTGTGAAGGAACCGGATTTCCGGTTGTCTGTGGGGACGCAGAGGCACTGCCCACCGCAGACGGCGTATTCGATACAGTCGTTAGTTCTGAAATGATCTATTATCTGTCCGAACCGGACCGGTTTTTCAGAGAAGCGTCTCGTTCATTAAAACCGGGAGGAAGGTTGTTGATCACCAGCGCCAACCAGGAAGCCGCATTCTACGCTAAATGCCGCTCTTTTCTACGCAGAATGGGAATTTCAAGAGCTTACTTTGACGACGGTATCAAACATTTCATGACCCAGCGACAGTTGGAACGATTATTCGAAGAAAATGGATTCAGGGTAATCATGTGCCGAAAATTAATGATCCTTCCGTTTTGGCTTTTGCACCGGCTGGACCGGAGGCTTGAATCCACTCCTTTCAGCCGTTTTGGCCTGTATATTGCCATGGCAGGGATAAAAGATAGTAAAGGACCCGATGGATGACATTTATAGCGACATTGAGACCGGTCGGCGGTGACTCTTGAAGATACTCCTGCTCAACCTTCCATCCGATATTCATTGTGCCAGGGTGCTGCATCGATCGAATCTGAATAAGCCGGGGTACAGATGGCCGCCCGTCGACTTCGTCTGCCTGAGCGGATTTCTTTGGGAGGCCGGATTCAATGTCGATTACAAGGATTTTCAACTGGAAGGCGACATAGCTGTATGGGACTATCTCAAAGGCCATTCATACGACTTCATCATTTCCACTTACAGCCCGTTCTTTGAAGAGCAGGACCTGAGGCTGCTGCAAGAGATCGGAAGGGTACATCCCCACATCCGGATTGTACTTCTTGCAAACCACAGCGATCGACTGGAACCGGATCATCCGAAACAAGTTTTGAAGGCGCATCCGTTCATATGCGCCATGATCTACGATTATGCGCATCACAATGTCGCATCGTTTATGGAAAAAGGACCGTCCGGGGATCTGTTCAATGTTTTGCTCATGAAAAACGGGAACCTTCAGGGACGAATCGATCCGATACCTCGGAAAGCTGCAATTCCTGTTCCTAGACACGATATCTTCATATCCGACTCTTACTTTCATTATGACAGCGTTGGAGGACGGTTAACTTCCACCATGTCTTCATTCGGCTGCAAGCAGCAATGCCCCTTTTGCTGGGGGCCGAAGCTCTACCCGGCTGTTGCAGTAAGAACTGCTGAAAACCTGATTTTGGAAATGGAGTACATCGTCTCCTGCGGTATAAGGGAGGTCTACTTCAATGACCTCACATTTGCCTATGATCGGAAGACGGTTCTGGAGTTCTGCCGTTCAATGATCGCGCGTCGAATCCGGCTGCGTTGGTTCTGCTCCTCCCGATTCGACCTGATGACGGCAGAAACGATCGAAGCCATGGCGCAGGCAGGCTGTCGATGTATTGAATTCGGCCTGGAAAGCGGGAACTATCCCGTACGGAAATTGTATGGAAAGGATTTCCCCGATTCGACAGTGGACAAGGTTTTGCGCCTCTGCAAA
>JAGUZM010000273.1 GCA_020060805.1 Deltaproteobacteria bacterium
ATGGCTTTTGGTGGGTTCGCTCTGATAGGTGTTTTTCAGCACCCTGGTACACAAGCCCTTTACACGCCCTTGAAGAAGTGGTAGGAAATAGCGTTTGCCAAAGGACTGGACCTTGATACCGGATACTCCCAGGAGGTGGACTCATGCATCAAAAGAAAAAGCATCTTTTCAGGATTGGCCTCTTTGCGGCTCTTCTTCTCCCGGCCCTGATTTTGGCAAGCACGGAGGCGCCTGAAACCATACTCATCAACACGGAGGGGTACAAATCGGACAGGAAGGGCCCTGTTCTCTTCACCCATCAAGCCCACGCAGAGGACTACGGCACCACCTGTGACGCTTGCCATCACGTTTACGAGAACGGCAAAAATGTATGGGAAGAAGGCGACGCTGTGAGCAAATGCAAGGAGTGCCATGATCCGAACGAAAGCAAGGGCAACATCAAGAAGCTTTCCATCGCCTTCCACAAAAACTGCATGACCTGTCACCGGGAGTCGGGGTCGGACGCGGCGCCGTACAAAAAATGCTACTCATGCCACAAAAAGAATTGAGACGTTAAGGCTTGATTCCTCACGGCGCGAAACTTGGGATGTGTCAAATCTCTCCCCTGAGGTAGCGTTTTCGCTTTTCCTCGGGAAACCGCTCGATCGCGTAACGGAGCATGGTGCGAGGCATCTTCTTGTAATGCTTTTTGAGGAATTCCTCCTCCGCTCCCATATGGCGCTTGCCGGTCTCCCGGAGCATCCACCCCACCGCTTTATGGATCAGGTCTTCCTCATCAGCGATCAGCAACCTTGCGATTTTGAAGGTCTCCTCATACTCGTGCTGTTTGATGAAGTGAAAGGTCGCCATGATGGCGATCCGCCGATCCCACAGCCTCTTCGACCGGGCGAGTTTGTAGAGAGGCTGCCTGCTCTTCTTCATCAGGAAGTGACCCACGATATGCTCCGCAGAAAGATCCACGAGGTCCCAGTTATTGATGTAGCGCGTGCTGGAAAGATAGATGTCGTGGATCTTTTTCCTCTCCTCCTCCCTCGCCCGGCCGTATTTCCGGATAAGGATGAGAAGGCTCAGGAGCCTCTCCTCATGGATCTCGGATTGGAGGAGCGATAGGATACCCTTTTCGTCGAGACCTTCATGTTCCTTGGCGAGTTTTCTTAGGACAGGGACCGTGATTCCCAGGAATACATCCCCTTCCCCATACTCCCCCGGTCCGGTCTTGAAAAATCGCTGCAGGACTTTTGCCTTTTCCGCATTCCCCAGGCTTCTCAGGGTCTGACGGATTTCTGGGATAGACATAGTTCTTCTTCTGTGGGATGGGCGGGGGCTGGACGATAACACGCGGAAGGGGAGGAGTCCAGGCTTCTCAGGCTTTGAGGAGTTTGTCGAATTCCTTTTCGCCTCTCAGTTTCTTGAAGAGATTTTCCGTCTTCACCCTTTCGTTGTAAACCGGTTCCAGTTTTACCGCCTTTTTCAGTTTCTTCACCGCCTGGTCTCTTTCACCTTTGTGCGCGTGCACCTTGGCAAGGTTGTACCAGCCCAGGGCAAACTCGGGTTTGATCTGCACCGCTTGGGTGAAGGCATGTTTGGCCTTGTCATACTCTCCCTGGCCAAAAAGGTCCTCTCCCTTCCGGTTCCAGACTTCAGAAAGCTCCATCCGGGGCTCCGCCTGCTTCGCCGCAGGAGATGCACTTTCTCCTACCTGCTCTTCGGCTGGAGGGACATACATCCCGTTTTCAGCCTGGCGGCGGTCTTTTCCGGACCGTCTGTCGCTCCCGGTCCGCCGATCAAAGGGGTATGCAATCATCTGGCACCAACCTCCTTACCCTTTCTTTCCCTCTCCCGGTGACCCTCGGCCATCCGATGGATGAACCGCTGCTGTTCTTTTCCGCCGGCCTTGCCTTGACTCAGTCACGGGGAGACACGTTTTCCCGGTTGCCGGCGCCGTCAAAAAGCTGGAACATAAAAAGACGGCCTTAGACAGAATTAAATATAATTATACTTATATAGGTATATCTGTCAACTATATTCTTATAAGCCTTACCGGACGAAGCTGGCCCGGTCTGGACCCGGTCGGTGGCGCAAAAACGGGGTTGTCTCTGGGCTCCCAGATGACAACCCCGTCTATGTGAAGCGCCTTACTAGGCGCGGGTAAAACCGGGCTGCTTTACATCATGCCGCCCATACCGCCCATACCACCCATGCCGCCTCCGCCCGGCATTGGAGGCATGTCTTCTTTCTCCTTGGGCTTTTCTGCGACCATCGCTTCCGTGGTCAGAAGAAGGCCGGCGACAGAAGCTGCGTTCTGAAGGGCGAACCGGGCGACCTTTGTCGGGTCGATGATTCCCGCTTTCATCAGGTCCTCGAACTGGCCTGTTTCTGCGTTGTACCCGAAAGCGCCTTTGCCCTCCTTCACTTTTTCCACGACCACAGAACCTTCAGCGCCCGCGTTGTTCGCGATCATCCGAATCGGCTCTTCGAGGGCCCGCATGATGATGTTGCGGCCGTTCTGCTCTTCTCCTTCCAGCTTGATCTTTTCGAGGGCTTTGCACGCCCGCACGAATGCGACACCGCCGCCAGGGACGATCCCCTCTTCCACAGCAGCCCTGGTCGCGTTCAGGGCGTCTTCCACTCTCGCTTTTTTCTCTTTCATCTCCGTTTCCGTGGCAGCCCCCACGTTGATCACCGCCACGCCGCCGATCAGTTTCGCCAGCCTTTCCTGGAGCTTTTCCCTGTCATAATCGGACGTCGTCTCTTCGATCTGGGCCCGGATCTGCTTCACCCTTCCTTCCAGGTCCTTCCTGCTGCCGCCGCCGTCAACGATGGTGGTGTTGTCCTTGTCAATGGAGATGGTTTTGGCGGTCCCGAGGTCATTCAGGCTCACGTTCTCCAGCTTGAGACCGAGGTCCTCGGAGATGACCTTCCCGCCCGTGAGAATCGCGATGTCTTCCAGCATCGCTTTGCGCCTGTCCCCGAAGCCGGGGGCCTTCACGGCCGCAGCCTGGAGCGTTCCCCTCAGCTTATTCACGACCAGGGTTGCCAGAGCCTCCCCTTCCACATCCTCGGCAACGATCAGGAGCGGCCGCCCCATTTTGGCGATCTGTTCGAGGATGGGTATCAGGTCTTTCATGCTGCTGATTTTTTTCTCATTCAGCAGAATGTACGGCTCGTTCAGAGTGACGAGCATTTTCTCCGGGTCTGTCACAAAATAGGGTGAAAGATAGCCGCGATCAAACTGCATGCCTTCCACGATCTCAAGG
This sequence comes from Deltaproteobacteria bacterium, assembly GCA_020060805.1. Taxonomy (GTDB): domain Bacteria; phylum Desulfobacterota; class DSM-4660; order Desulfatiglandales; family HGW-15; genus JAHECH01. The sequence goes on from JAGUZM010000273.1 coordinate 3,258, forward strand.
GTGGTTTCCATGCTCTTGGCTTCTTCAACGGTGATGACGCCTTCTTTTCCGACCTTGTTCATCGCCTCTGCGATGATGTTTCCGATGGTCTGGTCGTTGTTGGCTGAAATCGTGCCCACCTGGGCGATCTCCTCCTGGTCCTTGGTCGGCTTGGAAAGCTTCTTCAGCTCTTCCACCACCGCCTCAACGCCCTTCTCCAGTCCTCTTTTGAGAGCCATGGGGTTCACACCGGCAGCCACGAGCTTTGAACCCTCCCTGTAAATGCACTGGGCGAGAACGGTTGCGGTCGTCGTGCCGTCCCCTGCCACGTCCGACGTCTTGGAGGCGACCTCCTTGACCATCTGGGCGCCCATGTTCTCGAACTTGTCGTCTATCTCGATTTCTTTCGCTACCGTCACACCGTCTTTGGTGATCGTGGGCGACCCGAACGATTTCTCCAGGACAACATTCCTTCCCTTGGGTCCGAGAGTTACCTTGACTGCATCAGCCAGCGTATCAACCCCTCGAAGTATCGACTCCCTGGCTCTTTGGCTGTATTTGATCTCTTTTGCCATCTTCTATTTCCTCCTTCATTGGCTGTTTGGACGGAATGGAGAAGCGCCTATTCCACCACGGCGATAATGTCGTCTTCTCTCATGATGAGATGCTCTTCCCCGTTCATCTTGATATCTGTTCCTGCATATTTTCCGAATAGAACCCGGTCACCTTCCTTGACTTGAAGAGGAATTCGTTTCCCGTCCTCTGTCACCTTTCCGGAGCCCACAGCGATGATCTTGCCTTCGACCGGTTTTTCCTTGGCCGTGTCGGGGATGATGATACCGCCCTTGGTTTTTTCCTGTTCCTCCATCCTTTTTACAATCACGCGATCATGTAACGGTCTGACTTTGGTTTTCATACCTTCCTCCCATGATTAAAAATATCTCAAGCGCAGCAGGATGTTATGCCGTCAAAGAGGACGCCATATTCTCCGCTTCGCTGCTGTTTAACCTGTCATCCCCACGGTTCTCTCAATGGACCGATTTTCCGGGGTGCCATGAAACCCCTGATCCACGGAAATTTCTTACTTTCAAGCACTTCCAACCAATCCGATACCAACAAGACGGGTGAATGGTAACTATCCCCCGGCAAATGTCAAGTCAGAGTTCAAAAAAATACCTGGAAAAAATTCAGCCGGATCTTTTCCGTTTTCCGCCCCGCCAACCCAGGGTCAGGCGGATTCCCTGTTCCAGGCCGGTCTCCGGGCTCCAGTCCAGGACTTTACGGGCTTTCTCGACGTTCAGGCAGCTTTTCCTGAGATCTCCGGGGCGGGCCCCTCTCCTTTCCGGAACCGCCAGGTCCGGAGAAAGGCCGGGTCTCATCTTCTTCACCTCCTCATAGATCGCCCCGTAGAGGGCCATGGTCCTCGTACCCACGCCCCTCCCGATGTTGATGACCTCCCCATGGCCCCTGGACAGGGCCTTCAGGTTGGCATTGACCACGTCCCCCACGTAGCAGTAATCCCTGATCATGCCGTCCGGTTCTTCGGGAAAGTGATTGAGCACCGATGGCTTACCCTCCAGGAGGTGATTCATGAAAATGGCCACCACCCCGGCTTCCCCATGAGGCACCTGGCGGGGCCCGAAGATATTGGCATACCTCAGAACAGAATACTCGAGGCCACGCTGATGCTTATAGTAGAAAAGATAGCACTCGGAACTGTACTTGGTGATGGCATAAGGAGACAGGGGCTTCGGGGGGTAGGCTTCGGAGGTGGGAAACTCCGAGGCCTCACCGTAAACCGCGCCGCCCGAGGAGATGAAGATCACCTTCCTGACGCCGTTTTTCACCGCCCCCTCGAGAAGGTTCAGGAAGCCTTTGATGTTGATGTCAGCGTCCAGGAGAGGATC
>JAGUZM010000598.1 GCA_020060805.1 Deltaproteobacteria bacterium
AGTGCAAAGGAGAGAACCTGCCGGATTCGGTCTACTGTAATCACTGCGGTGAGAAGCTGTAGCAGGTTGCTCAAAAACGCCCATATCCCATTCGACAGGGCCTTCGACACGCTCAGGATGGTGAGTCAAATCGAACCACTCATGGCCTTGAAAGGAAATCCCCCCGTCGCCTCCCTTTACTAAAGGGGGGTTGGGGGGATTTTGAAAAGGCGGCTGTTGATGCTGGCTGAGCGGCGAGAACGTTAACTTGTTAGAGCCGTTCACCATAATATTATCGCTTGGTTCTGTACGTTCATGAAGCAACCACCGAGATACCTGATTGAACATCAGTGCCCTCAGTGCGGGGCGCCTGCCGTCTTGGAGGAAACGGACCGGCTTTTCACCTGCCCTTTTTGCAAGGTGAGATCCTACCTGACGACCGGAGACTACTTCCGGTACATGTTTCCTCTTGCAAAGCCTGCGGACAAACCCCTTGTCTATCTTCCTTACTGGCGTCTCAAGGGCAGCCTTTTTGTCTGTCTGCCCGGAGGCATCAAGCCGAGGATTGTGGATGTGAGCCAGCAGGCTGTCCCTTCTCCATTCTTCCCTGCCTCGCTGGGTCTTCGGAGTCAGACCTTGAAGCTCCGGTTCGTCTCGTCGGACGGGGACGGCCTTTTCCTGAAACCGACGCTTTCGTTCAAAGAGATGCTCCTTACGGCTGAAGAGACGCTCGTTTCCGGCCTGGCCGGGCCGGTTTTCGCCAAAGCCTTTATCGGTGAAACCCTGAGCCAAATCTACTCCCCTTTCCACGTGACCGATAGGGTGTTTGACGCCATCCTGAACAGGCCCGTATCGCCCGCCCTTCCCGATGACTTCGACATTTCAAAACTCCCCGGCGGAAAACCTGACTGGCGTGTCGAGTTCATCCCAACCCTCTGTCCCGACTGCGGATGGGATCTTGAGGGAGACCGTAACGCTATCGCCCTGCCTTGCAGGAACTGCGAATCCCTCTGGCTGAGTCATGCCAAAGGGTTCAACAAGATGGAATTCGGCCATTTCCCGGCAGAGGGGCCTGATTCCGTCTACCTCCCTTTTTACCGCATCGGGGCGGACATCTCCGGAATCAACCTGGCTTCCTACGCTGATCTCGTGAAGGTTGCCAACATGGCAAAAGTGGTCCAGGATGGATGGCAGGATAAACCCTTCCATTTCTGGACTCCTGCCTTCAAAATCCGGCCTCAGGATTTCCTCCTCTTTTCAAGGAACCTGACCCTGTCTCAGCCTCCAAAGGAATGGGTACCCAAGCTGCCCCAGGGTGAGATTCTTTCCGTGACGATGCCCGTTACGGAAGCCGTGGAAAGCCTGAAGATCAACCTGGCGAGTTTCATCAAGCCTCCCAAGATGCTTCAGGTTCTTGAGAATATGGAGATAAAACCGAGGGGTGTTGTCCTCGTCTACATTCCCTTACAGAAATCGGGCAATGAGCTCTTTCAGCCCGCTTTCAATCTGCGGACCACCCGCGCACTCCTGGAGTACGCCAAGTTCCTTTGAATCGGACAGCCGGTCCAGGCATCGACAGGGTATTGATACCTGATCCCCTCTGCGCGCTGATTCAAACCCCAATACCGAAACCCGAAACTCGAAACAAATTTCAATTTCAAATCATCAAAATTAGGGCTTTCTCTGAGGAAAACGTCCGGGCATTCGAATTCCGGGCATTTGAATTTGTTTCGGATTTCGCGCTTTGGATTTCGAGTTTGCGAATGGTGTTGAAAATTCTTCTCGAAGATGTCAGTATTTTTTCTGAGTGCTCACCCTGGTACGAAAGAGCCATCACTATGAGACTCGGCATTGACTTTGGCACAACCCGCACGGTCGTGGCTGCGGAGGAGAACGGAAACTACCCTGTCTGCACGTTCACCTGGAAGGGAGAGCTGAAGGAGTACATCCCTTCTCTTGTCGCCGCGAAAGACGGCCACCTTTATTTCGGGTGGGAAGCGGCCCAGCATCTGGATGAGCCGGGCGCAAGGGTTATGCGTTCCATCAAAAGGCTGGCCGGCCTGATGCAGGCTGAAGACCCGGTGGATCTCGGGCCGGGCTTTTCGATTTCCTTGCTCGACCTGATCACCTCATTCCTCAATCATGTCAGGCGCATGGTCATAGGCTACGGCAACCTTCGTATCGACAAAAAGTCCAAGCTCGAAGCCATGATCGCAACCCCTGCGAATGCCAACAGCAACCAGCGCTACATTACCCTCGAGGCTTTCAGGAGAGCCGGATTTGTCGTGCGGGGCGCGATGAATGAGCCCTCTTCTGCGGCGGTGGAATTCCTGCACCGATACCTGAGAACCCTCGGCTCAAAAAGTTTGAAGAAATACGTTGTGATCTACGACCTTGGTGGCGGGACATTTGACACTTCGGTCGTGGGAATCGCTGAGCAGAGCCACGATGTGCTCGCCCACGAGGGGATTGCCCGGCTTGGGGGCGATGATTTTGACGAGATCATCCTCGACGCGGTGTTGGAGAATATCGGCCTCTCCCGCAGCGACTTTGAGCCGAGCGACATGGTGCGCCTTCTCGAAGAGTGCCGGGAACGCAAGGAGGGCCTCAATGCCAACACGAAGAAAATGGTCGTCGATGTGGGCCGCGTTCTTCAAGGGATGGATCCGGTTGTGCTGGAGACAGGAGCAATCTATGAGCGATGCGCACCGCTGATTCAAAAAAGTTTGGAAGCAGTGCAAACCCTGACCCGCAACCTTGAACACGACGGGATCAACCCCGCTGATCCCCGCAGCCTCGCTGCCGTCTACCTCGTGGGAGGCTCCGTGGCTTTTCCGCCGGTGGCACGTGTTTTAAGGGATCTCTACACGAGCAAGGTGAAGGTATCGCCATTCCCCCACGCCTCCACTGCCATTGGATTGGCCATTGCCGTTAATCCGGATGCGCAGATTCAGGTGCAGGAATCCGTATCGCGCCATTTCGGCGTGTGGCGTGAAATCGGCAAGGACAAGGTCTTCGACCCCATCTTCCTCAAAGACAGGCGCGTCGATCCCGGCACCGGCCGCCTCCAGATCACGAGGACCTACCGGCCGGTGCATAACATCGGCCTTCTCAGGTACCTGGAGTGCAGTTCTCTCGGCAAGGGGGGAGAGCCGGAAGGGGACATCGCCGTCTGGAAAGATGTTCGCTTTCCCTATGACCCGGAACTGAAGCGCCTGAAAGACCTCGGTAAAATCCCGGTGGAACCAAGGCCTGACCTTTCCTCACAAGAACTGGTCGAGACTTACGACTACGACGTCGAGGGCATCATCCGGGTCCAGATCGAGAACGCCACCTCGGGCTACAAGCGATTTTTCACCCTCGGTCCGGAAGGGAGCTGAAAGGAACGTTCACCTATGATCGTTCCGGGCTATTGAAACCCGGCTTATGGTGTTTATTTTTTACCACGAGGTCAACCATGGCGCGATTCATTCATTGCCATCCAAGCCGCACGGATTATGATTACCATATTTTCACGGATCTGGATTTCTGGGATGCCAGAAAAATACTGAAGGATCTGGCTCTCGTGAAGCGGAATTTCGGAAAGGATCCCTCCGGCGACGACTACCCCACCCAAGTCGTCGGGAACGATCTGACGCGCATCACCAAAGCAAAAATCGAAGCCAGGCTTGGAAAAGCGATCGTCTCTCCACCCCGCCATATTATCGTTGACAGCATCCTTAAGGAAGGGTATTTCGAATTTGATCCTCTGGCTTACTACCCCTCGCGCTGGACCAAAGAGCAGATGTACCGCTTCACGTATCTTCGCCTGCCCCTGGACAGCGCCATCCTCAACTCTCCCTATCGAACGGTTCGCGTTTCGTGGAATGGGGGTAAAATCCGGGTGGAACGGGTGCAGAGAGATAAGAAATACGACCCCGCCATCACCACAAAGGAACAGGCCTTGCGTCGGCAGAGAGTCCCGGGTTGCTTCTAGCAGGCTGCTGAAAAACACCCATCTGCTGCGTTGCCCTCACCCCTCGTTGCTGCGGCGTACTTGTATGTACGCCTCGCTCCTCGGGATTTCGGGCGCCTCCTAAGAAACAGGTGGTTGGGCGATGGGTGTAAGTTCGATCAAGTAGCCGATTTGTCTTGCTGTTTTCTTCATGTTG
>JAGUZM010000363.1 GCA_020060805.1 Deltaproteobacteria bacterium
CTGCTGGAATATATCCTCCTGACCGTATCCCAGCCGCAAGCCATATGCTCTCCCAAGGGAGGGGATACGAACTGGGACTCTCTGATTTCGTCCTTCGTCGTAAAAGGAATTTTGGGCAAGTCAGCCAGGCCTTTAATGTCCCCTGGCTCCAACCCGGCATCTTTAAACTTTTTCCTGTAAAAGGGGCTATTCGAAAGGACATATTTAACCTGTTTCAGGAATTTGGGTTGCTGTACCTTTTCGTGAACCTCATCAAAGCTCATGGTTTCGATCGTTTCATTCCAGTATTTCTGATGATCGGTCATGGTGACGAATTTCCTTTCCAGTTCTGCAACGAGACGGCATGTTCTCTGCCGGGCTGAGAGCCAGGTGATGAACAAACAGCGAAGCGGTATATCGATGAGCCCCTGGGTTTAGAGACAAGGGGGAAGTTGCTGCATCAAGAAAGCTCCCCTTCGTTCAGGCATCTTACCTTGATGAGATACCCAGAAGTCTCATCGCGTTTTCACACAGGAATTTCTCTTTGACCCTGTCTTTCAAAGGCAGCAGGTCTATCTCCTTCAGGACCCGCTCGTGGGGAATCAGGGAATCCGTGGCAAACAGGATTTGGTCCTGAAGAACGGAGTTTCCATAGTTTAAAAGGGGCTCCCAGCCCGACCCTGGTTTTGCGATGTACTTGGGCGATATCCCGCCCAGTTCAACATAAACGCTGGGATGCTTCCAGGCTACCGCGACCATTTCAGTGACCCAGGGCCAACCTCCGTGGTTCGCAACGATGGGAAGGTCCTGGAACTCACAGGCGATCTCATCAAGACAAAGAGGGTGGCCATAATCGATTTTTCGGTTCGTCATAAAATTCGCCGACGAATGGATCGAGACAGGAATCCTTTTCTCCTGACAATAGGAATACAAGGGGTAAAGCCTTTTGTCATTGGGGTACCATCCCTGGACGCAGGTCTGCAGATTCAGGCCTCTCATCCCCCATTCGTTGACATAGCGGTCCAGATCAGCGACCGGGTCTTTTGAGGCGACCGGGTCTATTCCGGCAAATCCCAAAAGCCTCTCAGGATATGTTCTCACGTATTCTCCCACCGTCCGGTTCAATTGCACGATGTCCCCGTAGGCGTACTCCGCATGGAGGACTGCCATCGATACGCCGTTTTTCTCCATTTCTCCCAGGAAGTTCTCGAAGGGGAGGTTGCAGAGCCTTTCAAAGTCGTAAAGGGACTTGTACCGCTCCATGAAGGGCGGCATCGCGGCGTATCCGCCCGCGAAGAATTTCTCCCCTGTCCCTTGAATGCGGAAATCTATGATCATTTCTCTCTCTTGTCTTTTCACCCGCCTTCGGCTGCGCCAGAAGCGACCAGGGTTCACCACGGAGTCACAGAGGCCACAGAGAAGAGTTTTTGTTTGTCGGGAGATGCCGACAAACAAAAAATATTCTGTCCTAAAATAATCTTATGAGGATTATTTTCGTCTATCGGTACTTGTCTCGCCATAGCCTAAGCGACGGCGGATCTCCCGATAGACGAAAAATATATCCCCCTCGGTGTCCTCTACCGCCTCGGTGGTGAATACGAGAGTGTATTTATGAAACCGTATACTAAGGCACTCAATCTGCAACACGGGGTGACCTTGCATCAGCAGGGGCGCTCCAGGAGCCCTTTAATCATGAATAGTTCCGTCTCGTGCGTGACGCAGAGTTGCTCCCATGCCTCATCGGTCATATCTGCGAGGCGCCAGGTCATCAACGTGACAAGGCATGATTTTTCACTTCGCCGAGTTGCAGGGCCCGGTACTATTCTGGCGCTGTTGCGAGGCAGCAATGCTTCGGGGGAGCGACCCACAAAATAGTCCACCAGAAGTCGATCGGGGTCTGCGGAAATGCGGACCCAAGTCTCCTTGGCGTCGAAGAGGGAAGTTCCTACGAATAAGTCCTCTTTGGCTCTCCGTCGCTCCCAACTACCAAGGGCCCACTGCCCCTGCCTGATCCCATCGGCCATGAATTCAAATGCAGTCCGTGCGTCCACCGCAACTTCAGCGGTCGCGGTGTGACAGTAGCGATCGATCATGGTCATTGTCTGATCCCTCCTCCCTTTCCTCGGAAGCAAACCCGGGCCGGCGTTTTTTCATTCACAAGAGCAAAATATCCCCAAAACATCTTCGGTTTCGCCCGTAGCTTTGTTTGGAACAGTACTCCCGGTTCAAGGGGGCTCCAGCGTTTTCAGCACCCAGGCGGGCCCTGATTACCTCATCAAGCCCGGTAGCCACAGGACAACCTGGGGGAAGATGAGTATGACCGCCATGGCTATTGCGTCGCACATCAAAAAGGGCAGTCCGGCCAAATAAATATCTTTCATCGTGGTTCCTTCTGGGGCCACTCCTTTTACGACGAATAAGGTCAAGCCGAAAGGAGGGGATGTGTTTGCCATCTCCATGTTGAGGAGAACGACAACCCCAAACCATATGGGATGAAGTCCAAGGCTTTTGATGACAGGCATGAATACAGGCAGGGATATCATCAAGATCGTCAGAGGCTCCATGAAGGCTCCCATAATCAGCAGAATAAACTGCATCATGACGACCACGACCATCGGGGACAACTCAAGTCCGGTCCCGAGTTTTACGAGCCCCTCAGCGGCTCCCGTGTAACCCAGTATCTGGGAAAAAGCTGTCGATCCGGTCAGAATGATGAACATCATCACGCTGATCCTGACCGATCCGGAAACGGCTTTCTTCAGAATGCTCCAATTCAAACCGCGATAGGCGAAGGCCAGAACGAAGCATCCTGCCGCTCCTAAGGCTGCGGACTCGGTAGGAGTAGCAATTCCCAGGAATATGAATCCTACCACCAGAAACAGTATGCTCCCCAGGGGAAGGACATAGAGTAAGAACAACTTCATCTTCTCTGAAAATGGCGTCCTTTCCGTTTCATACGCTGGGGCCAAGTGAGGCTGGAGGAAACCACGGCCGATGACATAGAGTGTATAGAGCAGGCCCATGAGCAGACCTGGAATCATTATGGCCACCAGGAAGTCCCCGATCGATAAACGAGCGATAGCGGCCAAAAGAACTCCCAAGGCGCTCGGCGGGATCATGATGGCTAAACCGCCGCTTCCGAGGATGGGGCCGAGGCTCATCGCGTTCTTGTAACCGCGCTTTCGCATCTCCGGGAGGAGGACGGAGCCGAGCATTGCGGCGGAAGCCATGGCAGAACCTGTAAGCGTGGCAAAGAGAGTCCCACCCATCACTGTTACGATCCCGAGTCTTCCAGGCAAGCGCCCGATCCATTTGTCCAGGACATCGAGCATTCTTGGGGCCACCCCGGAGTGAAACATGATCTCTCCCATGAGAACGAAGAGCGGGACGGGCAGGAGTGCGAAACTGCTTATGGAATTATAGATACTGAGGGTAAGGTGCCGAAGGCCGAGGCCGCCGCCCCAAAAA
>JAGUZM010000526.1 GCA_020060805.1 Deltaproteobacteria bacterium
GAAGGTCTGTGGGATAAGCTGATGGAGACGAACCTCAAGAGCGCCTTTCTTGCGAGCAGCCAGGCCTATAAGCTGATGAAAAAGGCCGGGGCCGGAAAAATCATCAACATCTCCTCCGTTGCGGCCCAGAAAGCGGCAAGAGGCATGGGGATCTACTGCGTTGCAAAAGCGGGGCTGGAAATGCTTACCAGAGTCCTTGCCATCGAACTGGCTTCGGATCACATCAACGTCAATGCCGTAGCCCCGGGCATGGTGAGAACCGACTTCAGCCGTCCCTTCTGGAGCGATGAGAAACTGCTCAAAGAAGTGACGAAAAACATACCCATGAACCGCATCGCGGAGACGGGCGACGTGGTTGGGGCTGTACTCTTTCTCGCGTCCAGTCTGTCCGACTTCATCACCGGGGAGATTATCACCGTGGACGGCGGATCCATGGCTTAGTACTGGTTTTCACAATTACGGTCACAAACCTTGGTTCACCACGGAGACACAGAGGGCGCAGAGAAAAGATTTTGTTTGTCGGGAGATACCGACAAACAAAAATATTCTGCCTCAAAAGAATCTTACGAGGATTATTTTCCTCTATCGGTATCTCCCGATAGAGGAAAAAATATATCCCCCTCAGTGTCCTCTGTGCCTCGGTGGTGAATACGTGAGAGTATTTACGAAACCTTGTTCTTAGGCTCCAGCATTTTCTTGCGCCTTGAGGGCCGGATTTCCCTTTTTTCCCGAAAAAGTTTGACTTGGATCAGGATATGTGTTACTTAGAGCCTCGATAATGAATGAGAGTTCATTCATTTATCCCAACAAAAATATGAAATTTCAATTGGTTATCAAATAGCTGTTCTTCTTTATTCTAAACCGAAAAAGCTGACGCCAAGAAACTGAAGGAGGTCTCTCTATGGCTGCTAAAATAATGAAGAGGGCCGGTGTGATCGGGGCAGGAGTGATGGGCGCTACGATTGCCGCCCAGTTGGCCAATGTGGGTATCGAAACCCTTCTCCTGGACATCGTCCCTCCTGAAATGAGTGAAGAGGAAAAGAAGAAAGGCCTCACCAAAGAAAGCAAAGCCTTCAGGAACAGGTTTTCCCAGAACGGCGTGCAGACAGCCATCAAATCCAAACCAGCGTCCTTTTATCTCCCTGAAAACGCGAGGCTCATATCCGTGGGCAACCTCGAAGACGATCTTACCCGTCTGAAAGAGGTCCAGTGGATCATCGAGGTTGTGGTGGAAAGACTCGACATCAAGAAAAGGGTGTTTGAAAAAATCGAATCGGTGATGTCCCCGGGCACCATCATCACCTCCAACACCTCCGGCATTTCTGCCAAAGCGATGTGCGAGGGCAGATCAGAGGGTTTTCGAAAGCACTTTGCCATCACCCATTTCTTCAACCCCCCAAGGTACATGAAACTCCTTGAACTTGTCCCGGGGCCCGATACCCTGCCTGAGGTCGTCGAGACCCTGGCGGAGGTGTGCGAAAAGGTTCTCGGCAAGGGGATTGTCTACGCAAATGATACGCCCAATTTCGTGGCGAACCGGATCGGCATCTACAGCATGCTCTACGTCATCAAAACGATGATGGATCTCGGGCTGCCGATTGAGGCCGTGGATGCCCTGACCGGCCCCGTGGTGGGTCACCCCAAGAGCGCCACCTTCAGGACCGCCGACCTCGTGGGTTTGGATACGGTCGTCCACGTGGCCAACAACGTCTATGAAGGGGTTGTGAACGATGAAAAACGGGAGATGTTCAAGGTCCCTGATTTCATCAGACAGATGATCGAGAAAAAGCTTCTCGGCGAAAAGACCAAGCAGGGGTTCTACAAGGCGGTTAAGGAAAAGGACGGGACCAAGGCGATTCTCTCCCTCGATTACAACACCATGGAGTATACCCCGCAACAGAAGCTCAAAATGGCCTCCCTCGAAGGGGCCAAGAATATTCAGGGAACCGCGGGGAAAATCAAATCTCTCTTCTACGCTGATGATCAAGCCGGTCAATTCACCTTCAGAACCATGGCGGAAACCCTCATCTACTCCGCCAGCCGCATTCCGGAGATCGCCGACGACATCGTGAACGTGGACAATGCCATGAAATGGGGCTTTGCCTGGAGAATGGGGCCTTTCGAAGCCTGGGACGCCGTCGGGCTGAAGTCCTCGGTGGAGAAGATGAAGAAGGCGGGTTTCGAGATTCCCGGCTGGGTGCAGGGGATGCTCGACAGCGGCAAGGAGTCCTTCTACAAGAAAGACGCCGGGGTTCAGTATTTTTATGACATTGCCTCCAAGGATTACGAACCGGTTCCCGTCAAACCCGGGATCATCCTTCTCCCGTCCTTAAAAGACCGTCAAAAGAAAGTTGCGGGAAACAAGGGTGCCTCCCTCGTTGACCTGGGGGACGGCGTCGCTTGTCTGGAGTTCCATACCAAGATGAATGCCCTTGGCGACGACATCGTCAGCATGATCATCAAGTCGGCGGATATCGTGAGCAACCAATTCGATGGTCTCGTCATCGCCAATCACGGGGACAACTTCTCTGCCGGAGCGAACCTGCCCCTTATCCTCTTCACGGCCCAGGAGGAGGAGTGGGACGAACTGGACTGGGGGATCAAGACGTTCCAGGATAGCCTGATGAAGCTCAAGTACCTGAACAAACCGGTGGTTGCCGCGCCCGCGGGCCTGACCCTGGGCGGCGGGTGCGAGATATGCCTTGCCTCTGACCGGGTTCGATTCGCAGCGGAAACCTACATGGGCCTGGTAGAAGTGGGGGTCGGGCTCATTCCAGCAGGCGGAGGAACCAAGGAGATGCTCGTCAGGAACACGGAACACTTCTTCGAAGTCCAGCCCGGCGGCGTTTATCCCAAGCAGATCGAACTGGTCCCCTTCGTTGCCAGGGCTTTTGAGACCATTGCCCTCGCAAAAGTGGCCACCTCCGGCCCTGAAGCGATCAAACTCGGGTACCTGAGACCCACGGACAAGATGACGGTCAACCGGGACTTCCTGATTGAAGAGGCCAAGAAAACCGTCCTTGCCATGAACCTGGAGGGATACACCCCTCCCCGGCCCGTCCAGGAAATCCGGGTTGCGGGTGAAAATACCTTCGCCCTCATGAAAATGGCCATCTGGACCCTGCACCAACAGGGGTACGCCACGGATCACGATGTGACCGTTTCCGAGAAGGTGGCTCATGTCCTCTGCGGCGGGAGGGTTCATGGGGACACCAAGGTGAGCGAGCAGTATCTTCTGGATCTCGAAAGGGAGGCGTTCCTGAGCCTTTGCGGAAATCCAAAAACCCAGGCGAGGATTCAGCACATGCTCAATACGGGTAAGCCCCTCAGAAACTAGAATTTTCTACCACCATGGGTAGAGGGAGGAATATCACATGAAAGAAGCTGTCATCGTTTCTGCATGCAGAACAGCTGTCGGCAAGGCGCCTCGAGGAGCTCTGAAGGATGTAAGGCCCGAGGAGATGGGCACTGCCGTCCTGGCTGACTTGCTCAAGAGGGCGGGGAACCTCGACCCCAACCTGATCGATGATGTGATCATCGGTTGCACTTTCCCCGAGGCCACCCAGGGGCTCAACCTGGGCCGCGTTTTGGTCATGTCCATGGGGTGGCCGGATCGCATCCCGGGCATGACCGTGAACCGGTTCTGCTCCTCAGGGCTTCAGGCGATCGCTATCGGTGCCGAGAAGATCATGTGCGGTTTCTCAGAGGTCGTGGTCGCAGGCGGGGTCGAGAGCATGAGCCAGATCCCCATGGGCGGGAGCATGCTCTACCCCAACCCGGCAGTGGTGGACACGCGACCAGGGGCCTTCACGGGCATGGGGCTGACGGCCGAGAATGTTGCGGAGCGTTACAAAATCGGCCGGGATGAACAGGATGAATTTGCAGCCAGGAGCCAGCAGAAGGCTGAGGCCGCACTGAAGGCCGGCCGCTTCAAGAGCCAGATCGTCCCTGTCAAAGCCAAGGTGCAGAAGCAACTGCCGAACGGCCATTTCAAGTTTGAGGAAACGATCTTCGACACGGACGAAGGGGTGAGGCCGGGCACCACAAAAGAGACCCTCGCCTCTCTCCGGCCCGCCTTCAGAGTCAACGGCAGTGTCACGGCGGGGAACTCCTCACAGACGAGCGACGGAGCGGCAGGGGTGGTGCTCATGTCCAAAGAAAAGGCGAAGGTTTTGGGCCTCAAGCCTCTCGCCACCTTCCGATTTCACACGGCGGAGGGTTGCGCGCCGGAATACATGGGGGTCGGTCCTGCTGTGGCCATCCCAAAGCTTCTCAAGATCGCCGGGATGAGCCTGGACCAGATTCAGCTGATTGAATTGAATGAAGCCTTTGCGGCTCAAGCGATTTACTGCATCAGGGAACTCGGCATCGATGAGGAAATAACCAATGTCAACGGCGGGGCCATCGCCCTGGGCCATCCCCTCGGGTGCACAGGGGCCAAACTGACGACCCAGCTTGTCTATGAAATGCAGGAACGAAAAATGCGCTGGGGCCTGGTCTCCATGTGCATCGGGTTTGGCATGGGTGCAGCGGGTATCTTTGAGAGAGAGGACTATTAACGGGAAGGAGAGAGGATATGGGCAAAGAAAAGCTTTTTAAGGGAGGGGAATTCATCATCGCGGAGGCACTGCCCGAGGAGGTCTTTACTCCGGAGGACTTCAGCAAAGATCAAAGGCTGGTCGCCCAGTCGGCTGAGGAATTCAGCCAGAAGGAACTGATCCCCCAGAGAGAGGCCCTCGAGAACCTGAACGTCGAGCTTGTTAAGAGCTTGCTGAAAAAGGCGGGAGAGTTGGGCTTCCTGGGCGCGGACATGGCAGAGGCCTACGGTGGGTCGGAGCTGGACAAAGTGAGCTCCATGCTGATCGGCGAGAAACTTTGCTCCGGCGTAGCCGGATTCATGGCAGCTTACGGGGTCCAGACCGGGATCGGGAGCCTTCCCATCGTTCTTTTCGGCACCCCGGAGCAGAAAAAGAAATATCTTCCCAAGCTGGCGAGCGCTGAAATCGTGGCCGCTTACGCCCTCACAGAACCCGGCCACGGCTCTGATGCCCTGAGCGCCGAAACCAAGGCCGTCCTCTCCGACGATGGAAAACACTACATCCTCAACGGCCAGAAACAGTTCATCACGAACGCCGGCTTCGCTGACCTTTTCGTCACCTATGCCCAGGTGGATGAGACAAAATTCACGAGCTTCATCGTGGAAAGGAAGTGGGACGGCGTTTCCGTTGATGAAGAAGAGAAGAAAATGGGCATGCATGGGAGCTCGACGAGGGCCGTCATCTACCAGAACGTGAAAGTGCCTGTAGAAAATGTCCTGGGTGATGTGGGAAGAGGCCACATCGTGGCCCTCAACACCCTCAACGTCGGAAGGTTCAAGATCGCCCCCATGGTCGTAGGTGCCGCGAAGGCGATCTTCTCCGAAGCGGTGAAGTATGCGAAAGGGAGAGTCCAATTCGGGAGGCCCATCTGCGAATTCGGCCTGATCAAGCACAAGATCGCGGAAATGGCGATAAAGATATATGTCACGGAGAGCATGTCCTACCGCACCGCGGCCCTCCTGGACATGGCCCTGGAAGGGATCGACCCGACCAAGCCTGAGGCGGGGCAGAAGACGGGGGAGGCGATCAGAAAATATGCCCTCGAATGCTCTGTGGCGAAGATCTACGGCACGGAGATGCTTGATTACGTGGTGGACGAATGCGTCCAGATCTTCGGCGGTTACGGATACATCAAGGACTATCCGGCTGAAGCCGCGTACAGGGATTCCCGGATCAACCGCATCTGGGAAGGGACGAATGAAATCAACCGCATGCTGATCGTTGACATGCTCATGAGGGCAGCCCTGAAGGGCGAACTGCCCCTCCTCGACGTGATCAGAAAGACGATGGAGGAGCTTCTCACCTTCAGGCCTGAGATGGGCGAAGAAGAAGCCCTTCTGGATTCAGAGAAAAAGATGGTTTCCATGGCCAAGAAAATAGGCCTCCTCGCTGCCGGAGCGGCCACCCAGAAGTACATGGAGAAGCTTGCCGGCCAGCAGGAAATCGTCGCCCTCATCGCCGACATCATCATAGAGGTTTTTGCCATGGAGTCGGCCCTTCTCAGAACCCTGAAGAAAGCCCATAAGGAGGGGGAGGACAAGTCGAGGATCCAAATTGCGGCGACCCGCGTGTACATCAACGATGCCTTTGAAAAGGTCGACTGGTACGCCAAGCAGATCTTCGCCGCTGTGTCAGAAGGGGAGGAATTGAGAACGCAACTGATGGCTTTGAAGCGTCTGGCCAAAGCTACGCCGATTAACAGCATTGCCCTTCGGAGGGAAATCGCGGACACCGTGATTCCGGTCGCCCGGTATCATCTAACGAAGAATTAGCAGGTTGCTGAAAAAGCCCTAACTCGCAGGCTGCTCAAAAACGCCCAGATGGAAGGCGCTCGAAATCCCGAGGAGCGAGGCGTACATATGAGTACGCCGCAGCAACGAAGGATGACCCGTCCTCCGCAGTAGCACTGCTACGGAGGATGGAGGGCAACGCAGCAGATGGGTGTTTTTCAGCAGCCTGTTAAACGTTTCCCCTTGACACCGCGTTCTTGATGCATAATAAATGGCAGTTAAAAGAGGGTTCGGCGGAGAACCCTCTTTTTCATTCATACAAGCTTCTTAGCCGCCGGACGAAGAGGTTGTTTGGGAGTTATGATCGAGGATATTCAACATTTACGGAACATAGGCATCAGCGCACACATTGACGCGGGCAAAACGACCCTGACCGAGAGGATCCTCTATTACACGAAGAGGATATTCGCTGTCCATGAGGTCAAAGGCAAGGATGGGGTGGGCGCCAAGATGGACTCCATGGAACTCGAGAAAGAGCGGGGCATTACCATCCAGTCTGCTGCCACCCATTGTGAGTGGATGGGGTACCGGATCAATATCATCGATACACCGGGCCATGTGGATTTCACGATCGAGGTGGAACGGGCTCTCAGGGTCCTTGACAGCTCCATCCTGGTTCTTTGCGCTGTGGGGGGTGTCCAGTCGCAGTCTCTCACGGTAGACCGTCAGATGAACCGCTACAAAGTGCCCAGGTTGGCTTTTATCAACAAGTGTGACCGGTCAGGGGCCAATCCCTATCGCGTTGTCGCGCAGCTTCGTGAACGGTTGGGCCACAATTCAGTGCTGATGGAGATTCCCATCGGGCTGGAGGGCGATTTTTCAGGGGTCGTTGATCTCATCACGATGAGAGCGATCTACTTTGACGGCCCTTTTGGGGACTCCGTGAGAACAGAGGAAATTCCTCCCTCCCTGATGGAAGAAGCCAAGGCGCGAAGAGAAGAGCTGCTCGACGCGGCATCCATGTTCTCGGATGAATTGATGGAAGCTATTTTTGAGGACAAGGTAACCCCGGACCTG
Organism: Deltaproteobacteria bacterium; assembly: GCA_020060805.1. Taxonomy (GTDB): domain Bacteria; phylum Desulfobacterota; class DSM-4660; order Desulfatiglandales; family HGW-15; genus JAHECH01. The sequence continues at coordinate 7,406 of JAGUZM010000526.1, forward strand.
CTCCATTCAGCGGTCAGGAAAGGCACCCTTCTCCGCCAGCTTACGCCCGTTTTTCTGGGCTCCGCTTACAAGAACATCGGCGTTCAACCCCTCCTCGACGGGGTTAACCGATACCTCCCCTCCCCAAGGGAGAAGGATAACGCTGCCCTTGACCTTAGCCAAGGAGAGACGGAGGTGACGCTGGTTGCGGACCCCGGGAGCCCCCTGGTGGCTCTCGCTTTCAAACTGGAGGTGACGCCCTACGGCCAGCTCACCTATCTGCGGATTTACCAGGGTTCCCTCCGAAAAGGCGACGAATTGACCAATACCAGAACGAGAAAAAAGGTGAGGGTGGGAAGGCTCGTCAGGATGCACGCTGACGAAATGGAGGAGATTTCCGATGCCGGTTCAGGCGACATCGTTGCTCTTTTCGGCGTGGATTGTTATTCAGGAGACTCCTTCACAGACGGCAAGGTAAACTATGCCATGACCTCCATGTTCGTCCCTGAACCCGTGGTCTCCCTGGCTGTCACACCCAAAGACAGCAAATCCGGCGACAGGATGTCCAAGGCCCTGGGCCGTTTCGTGAAGGAGGACCCCACCTTCCGCTCCTACGTAGACCAGGAGTCGGGTGAAACGATCATCTCCGGAATGGGCGAGCTCCATCTCGAGATATACGTGGAGAGGATGAAAAGGGAATTCGAGGCTGAGGTGGCAACAGGCATGCCTCAGGTCGCCTACAGGGAGGCTGTCTCCCGGAGGGCGGATTTCAACTACATCCACAAGAAGCAATCCGGAGGCGCGGGTCAATACGGCCGTGTCGCCGGCTTCCTGGAGCCATCCGAGGAAGGGATTTTCGACTTTGTCAATGACGTGAAAGGCGGCTCGATTCCCACAGAGTTCATTCCAGCCGTTCAGAAAGGATTTGAATCCTGCCTTCAGAAAGGCCTTCTCCTCGGCTTTCCGGTGTTGGGCCTCAAGGTGACCGTCAACGACGGCCAGTCCCATGCGGTGGATTCATCGGAACTCGCCTTCCGGCAGGCTGCGGTGGGCGCTTTCAAGCAGGCCTACTTGGCCGCCAAACCGGTTGTCCTCGAACCGATCATGAGGGTCTCCGTGGAGTGTCCCTCGGAATTTCAGGGGAACGTGATGGCCTCCATGAGCCAGCGCAGGGGCTTGATCATGAGCTCTGCCGAGGACGGGGTTTTCACGACCATCGAAGCCGAAGTTCCCCTGGCTCAGATGTTCGGCTATGCCACCACCCTGCGCTCTCTTACCCAGGGGAAGGCGGAGTTCACCATGGAATTTTCGAAGTATTCGAAGGTGCCTGATGCCATCGCAGAGGAGCTCAAGAAGAACCTCGCTGATCAGATAAAAGGGGGTAAGAAATGAAGGACCTGAAAAGTCTCTGTCCCATAAACGTTGTAGAGAAATCTTCCCGTCGCTCCCTCGGCCCCGGAAACCTGGGGGTTATCATGGCAAGGGCGGGTGTCGGCAAGACCGCCTGCCTGATCCATTTTGCCATATGCAAGCTATTGCTGAATGAAAGACTCGTTCATGTCTCTCTCGAAGCTTCTCCTGACAAGGTGATCTCTTACTACAACGTCATTTTTGCAGACCTGGTGAAGGCCCTCGGGTTGCAGAACGAGCATGAATCGAAATCCTTGATCGACAACAACCGCATGGTCCTGGCATACCTGAATCAGAGTTTTGAGCTGGGAAGACTAAGGGACTATTTGAAGAATCTTGTAGAGAAGGTGGGCTTCTCACCCGGCGCTCTCATCGTCGACGGCCTGGATTTCGCCAAATCACCGAGGCAAGTTTTTGAGGGTTTGAAGGAGATCGCCCAAACGTTGCAGGTTGAGATCTGGTTCTCCGCTCTCACCCACAGGGAGATAACGGAGACCAATGAGAGGGGCATCCCCTATCCGTGCCATCTCGTTGATGACCTGTTCAGCCTCGTCCTGCTCCTGGAGCCTGCCCCGTCCGCGCTTCTGCTGAAGCTCCTGAAGGATCACGACAGGAGCCCGGCGGCCGATTTTCACTTAAGGCTCGACCCGAACACTTTCCTGGTCCTCAGTTAAATCCGGCGAAGGCTTGGGATTCGGCCACGGGCTTACCCTTTTTCCTGTTGCCGCCCCAGGAACGGGACATAAAAGATGAGAAGCATGCCCGGGATGGAGGCGAGGAAGCTGAGGCCGAAGAAAAAGCCGTATCCAAGCCATCCTGCAAAAAAACCGGCCAGCACCCCTGAAAACACGCCGCTGATGCTCATGAGGCCTGTTCCGATGGCGAAGTGGGCCGCCTTGAAGTCGGGCAGGCAGGTTCGCATCAGAAAGGTGGTGAGTACAGCGGTACCCAAGCCTCCTGCGAACTGATCGAACCCGTGCACGGCTGCCACCAGAAAGAGATGGAATTTCTCCATCGGGACGACCGAGGATGCCCCCGTGTTCAGAACCAGGTATTCAGCGAGGTGAAAAGCGAGAAACATATAGACGATGTTCGTCAAATTCTGGGCCAGGAGAAAAGGCCAGATGGTTTTCTTCAGGTCAAATTTGGCGATCGCCCAGCCGCCAAGAATCGCGCCGACGATCGAAAAAGGAAGACCCACGCCCCCGGAAATCCATCCGTAATGGACTTTGATTCCCAGGTCCACCATAAAGGGGGACGCCATGGAGGCGAGCATGGACTCCCCGGTCCTCATGAGGATGATGAAGGCAAGGGCGATCCCGATCTTAGGCCGGTCCGTGTAGGCGATGAACGCCCGGGAGTAAAAGGAGTTCCTGTGGCTCAAAAAAACGCGCTTGATCTGATTCTTGAAGAGCGCCACAAGACAGAGGGCAAAAAGAAGCCCGACCCCGACCCACCCCGAGAATCGGATATGAGACAAGAGAGGGATGTGGGTCCTTGCCAGTTCACGCCAGCCCTGTTTGAGCGCCCACCCGACCGCGGCCACAAGGACCAACACGACCAAGACCCACAGAATCGTTTTGGGGGATAGGAGCCTTTTGAGAAGTTCCTGGAACGGAACGCCTTCCTTTTCCGTGCGGGGCAGGAAGAGGAAGTGATAAACGAAAAGGAGCGCCAGGAAGCCTGCGGCTGAAGAAAACCCCGCAACCCAAGTCGTGGTTGCTCCGATGGTCACAACGACGCCGGTACCTGTCATCATGGCAATGCGGTAAGCCATGATTCTGTATCCGACAAACTTGGCCTGGCCCTTTTCATCCAGGGCTTCCATGTAATAGCCGTCGATGGCGATATCGTGAGTCGCCGCGATGAAGGAACCCACGAGGAAGAGGATCGCAATCGCCTTAACCCCGTCCGGAAGACCTGAGAGGATCCCCAGACCGAGGACGATCAGGACCAGCAAAAACTGCATGGACAGCATCCAGCGCCGCTTTGTCCCGTAGAGGTCGACCAGGGGGCCCCAGAGAAATTTCAAGACCCAAGGCAAACCGAAGAGGGAAGTGAGGCCGATGCTTTCCAGGCTGACCTTCATATCTCGGAAGAAAACCGATGAAATCGTGCGGATGACCGTGTAGGGGAGCCCTTCGGCAAAATAGGAGGTGAAGGTCCAAATATGGGGAGATTGAATGACTTTGTTGGTTTCGTTTTTCAAAGGGATATCCGGTTCGCCCCAAAAGTTATGCGCCCTGGCCCATCGATCTCCCGACCCGGATGGCGTGATCTTCCCAGGACATTGGGTTCTCATACTCTTTATGCGGGCCGGATTCAATAGAGAATTTAGCCCTCCCGGCCTGGTTGGGAGGCTCTTTTTATGGGTTGATCCGGGACCTCTCTTCTGATAGGTCTTGACATCACCCTGCGGCGACCCAATTTGTTCAAGGGCTCGACAAGGGTATTTCCCTCTGAGCTCACGCGAATCTGATCGGTCCAATGACAGGAGGCTTCACTGAAGTGTTGTTCAAAGGCAAAGAGGCGAGGATCGGCCGCAACGATCCTTGTCCCTGCGGGAGCGGGCTCAAGTACAAAAAATGCTGCATCGGGAAAGACATTTCAAACCCTGAGACAACAAGGGAGAGGTATCTTAAAGACTACGGCATCCGCCTGAAGGAAAAAGCGGACGTCGAAGGCATCCGCAGGGCAGGCCTTCTTGCGATCGAAACCCTCAACCTGGTTGAGGAGAACCTGAAGCCGGGGATGGCCACGGATGAGATCAACACCCTCGTCCATGAATTCACGACCCGCCGCGGCGCTACGCCTGCGCCGCTTCATTACCGCGGTTTTCCCAAGAGCGTCTGCGTCTCGATCAATGAAGAGATCTGCCACGGCATTCCAGGGAACAGAATCCTCAAGGAGGGAGATATCGCCAACGTGGATGTCACGCCCATCCTGAACGGATACTTCGCTGATGCGAGCAAGACTTTTTTTGTCGGGGCCCCAGATCCTGACGCGAAGAAAATCGTCCGGGTGGCAAGAAACAGCCTCAAGGCTGCGATGGCCATGGTTAAACCGGGTAACCGGATCGGAGATATCGGATGGGCCATCCAGAGCTATGCGGAAAGGGAGGGCTGTTCCGTGGTCCGGGAGTTCGTCGGCCACGGCGTTGGGTTTGAATTCCACGAGCCTCCGCAGATCCCCCATTTTGGGCAGAAGAACAAAGGAATCCTCCTCGTCCCGGGCTTGGTTTTTACCGTGGAGCCGATGATCAACCTCGGGAAAAAGGAGCTTCGAATCCTCCCCGACGACTGGACAGCTGTCACCAAGGACGGCTCTCTCTCGGCGCAGTTTGAACAGACGCTCCTGGTGACGGAAGACGGGTTCGAAAGCCTGACACCCTATGATCTGGATGAGCCGCTTCTGCCGGTCAAGTGAGCGACAAACCCGATACTCGAATTTTGAAATCCGAAACAAGTACAAATTTCGAATCACCAAAATTCAAAACCAAGCTGACGCTGTTATGACAAGCGATGCGACTTATCAGTTATGTTTGGGTCCCTTGAATTTTGGATTTCTGCACTGTTTCGAATTTCGGATTTCGTGCTTCGAATTTCACAGGCGCCACGATGGATGCACGGTCTGAAAAAGTCTTCTCTCTGAAATCTGCGGCTGAGGCCCTGGGTTTCATAGCGATCGGTTTCTCGCGGCCGGCACGGCCGGTTCATTTCGACCATTTTGTGGCATGGCTCGGGGAAGGCAAGAATGCGGACATGGCCTGGCTCGGAAAAAACATCGCGTTGCGGGAGGATCCGTCACGTTTTCTGGACGGATGCCGGGCCATCGTTTCTCTCGCCTATCCCTACCCGTCGAAAAGACCTAAGACCGCCGACGGGTTTTTCGTCTCCCGGTATGCCGCCCCTTCTGTGGAAGACTACCATACCAGGCTGAAGAGGCTTTGCGGCAACCTGGTGGAAGTCATCGACGGGGGCAAGAAGGGATCGTACCAGCATCGAATCTGCGTTGACTCCGCTCCCGCGCTCGAAAGGAGTCTCGCCTATTCATCAGGCCTCGGTTTTATCGGCAAGAACAACATGCTCATCCGCCCCGGGTATGGCTCTTACTTCTATCTTGCCGAGATTTTCACCACAGCCCCCCTCGACTTTTCCCACGGGACTCTCCTGGAAAATCAGTGCGGCTCCTGCTCTCTTTGTATGGATGCCTGCCCGACAGGAGCGCTGGAGAAGCCCTTCGTTCTCGACTCTTCGAAATGCCTTTCCTACCTGACCATCGAACACAGGGGCGAAATCCCTGAGGCCTGGGCAAACAAACTGGGGCGCTGCTTTTTCGGATGCGATCGGTGTCAGGAAGTGTGCCCGTTTAACGGAAGGGACGTCTCCACAGAGAACGCACTCCCCATGACAGAGGAATTGCTCAACATGTCAGAGGGGGAATTCAAGAAGAGGTTCGGCAAAACCGCCCTGGGTAGGCCGGGTATCGAGAAATTGAAACAAAATATCAGGGCTGCCAGGGCTAGCGGCCAGCCGCTTTGATCCCCATGGTAAAAGCTTCCTGAAGGGTTTCCGGGTTTTCCTGAACCGCGGTTTTTTTCTCAAGACTCCTGAAAAAGATCCCCCCCTCGTAGCTCATGTCCAGGGCGTCGAAGAAATACTTGGCCGTCAGTATGGCCCCTTCGAAGAGGTTCTTTCCCCTCGTGGCGCCGACCGCGATGAGGTACCCTTTTCCCGCCTCGTAGACTTTCATCTCCTCGGGCGTTTTCGTCAGCATTTTCTTGGCCCACCTCGCCTGAGCCCGGTCGATCAACGCCTTGACTTGAGCGGTGACACCGTAGAAAAAAATAGGTGAGGAAAGGATGATCACGTTGGCCGCATCCATCAGGGGATACACCGTCTGCATGTCGTCTTTAACCACGCATTCCCCGGTTTTGTCACACCCGCCGCATTCGATGCACCCGCACATTTTCAAATCCCGAGCATAGACGCGCAGGATTTCAGCGCCAGTGGATCGGGCCCCCTCCAGCGCCCTGTCCAGAAGCTGGTCGCTGTTGCCCCCTTTTCGTGGGCTTCCGTAGATGCCTAGGACTTTCATATCGAACTCCTGCCATAAGGGTATTCTTCGGTGGGCTGGCAATCTGCCATGAAAACTTCATATAGATTCTCGTTCCAGACATGTCAAGAATCAACTGGCCGATGCCTGAATGGCCTAGGGACGTTCAGAGCGGGGTGGCACGGCACCATGTGCAAGGCCCCGCCGCCCCGTAGGATCATCAATCCCCACAGGATGCTCCATCCCATGACGATGACACTGAAATCGTTAATTTTTTTCTTGTTTTTTTTGTTTCTTTCGTATATTCATATAAGGTGGTGCAAGTAACCGACATGTCGCCTTTTTTCCCGTGAACTTGTTGCTTGGGTCAGCCCTATGGAACAGGTACTCCTCTTAAACATCACCTATGAGCCCCTCAAGATCATTGATTGGAAAAGAGCGATTACTCTACTCACCCTCGGCAAGGTGGAGGTGATTGAAGAGTACAACCGGGAGATTCACTCCGTCACTTTCACCATCAAGCTCCCTTCTGTCGTTCGGCTGCTCCAGATGGTGAGGAGACCGAAAAGCCCTGTCCGTTTCTCGCGCCAGAATATCTACGCCAGGGATCGGTATCAGTGCCAGTACTGCGGAGAGAAGTTCATTTCCGAGGACCTGACCTATGACCATGTGACTCCCAAGTCCCGCGGCGGAAAGACCCAGTGGGAAAACATCGTAACCTGCTGTGTCCATTGCAACCGCAAGAAAGGAGGCCGCACGCCCGGAGAAGCGGGGTTGAAACTTATCAGGGAACCTCTCCGCCCCACCTGGGTTCCGGCCATCAGAGTCACCATCAAGTTCCAGAGAATCCCGGAGAGTTGGCGGGACTATCTCTATTGGAACATCGAGATCCTGGAGTAGCTCGCCTTTCTGGGCCATCCCCTCTGACCATTTACGCAAGTGCCGCAGCGATTCTCCGGGCCGTTCTTTCGATAGCCTGCATGTCGCCCGGCTTCAGGTCCCAGACAGTGATCGGCAACTCAGGGGCTTGCCCAACCCTGGGGACCAGGTGGAGATGGTAGTGCATCACCATCTGGTTCGCCCCCCTGCCGTTGAGCTGGAGCGCGGCAATGCCCGATGGCTTCAGGGCCGTCCTGATGGCATGGGCCACCTTTTGCGAGGCGAGATGGATCGCAGCGAGATCCTCCGGCAAAATATCCCACAGGTTTTCCGCGTGGCTCTTGGGGATGACGAGGGTATGTCCCTCCGCGATCGGGTTGATGTCTGCAAAAGCGAGAACCCGTTCATTTTCATACACTTTGAAACAGGGGCTCTCGCCTTTAACGATGCGGCAGAAAATGCAGCTTTCCATGATGTCTCTTTACCCCATCATCCTTTCGATGTCTGCCCTTTTTCCGTCGGGAACGTCCGTTTTTCTTCTTAGATTCATGGACCTCATCACGTCAAAAGTCCCGTCCTCGAAAAAGACCGGAATTTGCGTGATGTAATCCGGGTTGGAACAACAGCCGGGCGAAAAAAAGTGCCCCGGCCTTCTTCCCTCCTTGAATCGACTGGCCACCTTCTCGAGTTCTTCCATGGAAAGGACGATCCCGATCTCTCCGGTGAATGTCGCCACCATCTCTCCTGGTTCAAATAGCCTCTTTCTCTCCATTTCGGGCTCCCATGGTTCCCTCAAACCGCGCCATATTCAATCGCCGCCCCGAAAAGGCGCGGCTGTGGTCCTGAGGAACGGGCATAGCCCCGCGATGGCTGAGGGCAACGGGGGAGGACGGCTTCCCGAAGAGTCTTTCATTTCACCAGCTTCAGGACTTCCCTGAAAACGTCCGTGCCCGCCCTCTTCAGGATTTCGTAAATCACCATCTCCGTGGATGTGACCGTCGCCCCGGCCTGGGCCATTCTTTCCAGGCCGACTTTTCGATTGACCGGCGAACGGGAAGACACCGCATCGGTCACGACATGAACCGAGTACTCAGACAGCGCGCTGATGGCCGTCTGTGCCACGCAGACATGTGCTTCGATCCCGGAGAGGACCAGGGTCTTCCGGTTGAACGCCTTCAGCTTCTCCACGAACGCCTCTGAGCCGAAGCAATCAAAGTCAACCTTGGAAACAGGTTGAGCGCCCCCCAAGGCCTCACGGATTTGGGGAATGGTCCCGCCCAGTTTTTCCTGCTCGGTCACGAGAACGGGTAGCCTGATAATTTTCGAGAATCGCGCAAGCTTGAGGACATTTTCGGCAAGGCCTTCCTTTTCCGTCATCACAGGAAAAAGCCTCTCCTGCATGTCAATGATGACGAGCAGGGCATCGGCCTCTTGGATCAAACCATGTTTCGAATGGTCGAGATCGGGCATAGCCGCGCCTCCTTCCCCTCTGTGATTTTCATGATCACCTCAGCAAGGGCTGCCATTATATATGCTCGCGAGAAAATGTAAATCCCCGATTCTCCGGCGCCGTCCTGGGGCAGCACGAAAAATTCTTCAGGAGAGGATTGACATATTAAAATATTATAATATATTGTTCAGTAAATTCTCGCAGGGAGTCACCATGGCAAAAGCTAAACCCCTTCTGGAATGGGAGAAAGTCGAAAAAGCGGCAGAGATCCTCAAAGCCGTAGCCCACCCCCTGAGGCTGAGAATCGTCGAAATTCTTCAGTCCCGGGAGCGGAGCGTGGGCGAAATCAAGGAACTCCTCGGCATATCCCAATCTCTTACCTCCCAACAGCTCGCCTTGATGAAGGCCCGCGGCATCTTGAAATCCAGAAAAAACGGGAAAATGGTCTACTACGGCATCGAAAGGCCGGAGGTCATTCACGTGATCGACTGCCTGAGAAAATGTTAGCAATCATCAGAAGGAGGATGAGGACATGGAAGCATCGAAGGAAATGATGGAGAAAAAGGGCACGCAACCCGGCCCGGCCCAAAAAGAGGCGGCAACATTCATATGCGCAAGGGATACCCTTGACGGGGTCTACCCGCCCCTCCTGCTCGCGATCAACGCGAAGCGCCAGGGCATGGATGCGGCGGTCTTTTTTACCTTCATGGGGCTTAACGCCATCCGTAAAGGCTGGGCCAAGAAAATCAAGTTCCAGGTTCCCGGTTTCCTCGGGGCCATCCCGGGAATGAGCAGCATGGCCACGGGCATGATGAAAAAGAAGATCGAAAATGCAGGCATCCCAGACATCGAGGACATGATGGATATGGCCAAAGCGGAGGGCGTCAAGTTCATCGGCTGTCAGATGACCGTGGATATGATGGAACTCGGTTCGGACGATTTCATCGAAGACGTGGAGATTTGGACCGCGGAAGACTACATGAAGTACGCCAAAACATGTAAAATCAACATGTTCATATAAACACCTGCCAGGGCGCTACCCACGTTCAAGCAGGACGCGCCTTCCTGAGGGGTGTCCGCGGTCCGCGATTATGATCCCGCGCTTCTGCCCTGCCTGAGCCGATATTGCGAAGGGCAGACAAGCGCGGGAAACATCATTTCTTAAGCTCCAAGCCTTCAGCGACCTCCAGGAGAGGAACCAGCGAGGAATCGCCCAGATCTCGGATGAGACGGATGAGGGAATCGAGAGCAGGGGGGATGAACACTTCAAAGTAAGTCTTCCCCCTTGTTCGGGACAGGAAAGAGAAAGCCCCAAGAATCTGGAGATTCCTCTGAATGGCGATATAGGGAAAATACCTTTCCAGGGAGGCCACACTTTCGGAATGATGCTCCCCCAGCATCCGCAGGTAGGCGGCATGGACACGGGCCTGTTCACGGGGTGATAGACCCACGTAAGGGTCGATGAGAAGGGAAGCCAGGTCATAAGCCAGGGGCCCGATACGGCCCCCCTGCCAATCCAGAATGCCAATCCTGGACCCGGAGATCATGATATTCCTCGATTGAAAATCCCGGTGGAGGAAAAAGACGCTTTGAGCCTTTGCGCTTGTTTCAGCCAGGTGTCTGAAGGGCTGCTCAAGCTCAGGCCAGTCTTTCTTCAGCCCGAGGTAATGGACAAGAAAGGCGTCGCGGAAATAGTCCGATTCATACCTGCGCATGACCAGCTGGTCGTATTTTTGTGTCTGGCAGGTCCATCCGGGGTCAAAGCCTTCTGCCCCACGGGTCTGCTGTCGCAACAGGATTTCTGCAACCTTTTCATAGAGCTCTGTTTTCTCGGTGTGACCCTTGCATGCCTCCTGGAGACTCGTCTCTCCCATGTCCTCCATGATGAACCAGCCATGGTCCAAATCCGCCCGGTAAATCCTGGGAACAGGAACTCCCCTCTTCAGCAGATGCTGGCCTATCATCTGATAGGCAAAATTCTCGCGCTTTGAAAAATCGTCTGCCGGCGAATTCTCCATGATGATGAATGAA
>JAGUZM010000097.1 GCA_020060805.1 Deltaproteobacteria bacterium
CCAACGGTGAATCATATTCCAGACCCGGAATTCGCAGACATAGACGTGGTTCCGAATGTGGTCCGGAGGTGCCATTATGAAATCATCCTTTCCAACGCGTTCGGGTTTGGGGGAACCAACTGCTGTATCGTATTCAGAGGAGTGTGAGTTGAGACCGAAACCTTTTGTCCCTGAAACCCTGGATGACGATGAAAGATACGTGAGGAATAAGACTGACGGGTTGGTATGGCATCGATGTAAACATCGCACGCTCTATGCTGACACGGACCGATCACAGGTTGTATACCATGCCAATGTTTTGCGATACTTTGAATTGGGGCGGGCTTCACTCATGCGTGATGCCGGCTATCCATACAGAGAAATCGAAGAAAGCGGCTATGTGTACCCGGTCATTGAAGTCGGCGCTAAGTATTACAACCCCCTGTACTATGATGATTCCATGTGTATTTATACCCGTCCTGCGGTGCTTGAAAAGGTTCGGCTGCGGTTTGAATACGTCATTACCCATGAGCTGACCCATAAGATCGTCTGCGACGGATTTACTCGGCACTGCGCCACCAACGGTTCCGGCATCCCAGTTGGAGTCGACGAAAAAACGGCACAATTATGGAGCATGTTCCCAAAATAGGCAATAAAGCCCGTTTCTCGATTGATATCCCTATCCATCCCTATCTGGTCGATCACTGTTTTGAAGGTAAGGCTGTTTTTCCTGCCGTAGAGAGCATGCAGGTCCTGGCGAAAGGTGTTAAGGGTTTTGTGCAGGACATGGAAATCGCCTGCATAACGAATGCCCGTTTTGAGAAATTCCTTCATATCCCGCCTGGAACCGACCGGGTGGCGGGCTTCTGCGACATGGCCATCCAGGAAAACGGCGATATAAGGGCAACGTTTCTCACAAAACAAGGCCAAGGGAAATCTTCCATCACGCGAATCAAGGAACACGTCAGCCTTCATTTCCCTCGAACGGTCCAAGCTCAGCCGGAGTTACCCCTGGATCTTGTCTCTGCCCTGGAGGGCGTCTGTCTTGAAATACCCCCTGAGAAGATCTACGGCGATCTTGTTCCATTCGGTGTGGCGTACCATAATATTCATCATCCCCTTCTTATTTCAACCGAAGGGGCGATTGCAAGAATCCGTGCGCCTGTGCTCAGCGGGGATACCATGAGCCCGGGCCCTCTGGGGTCGCCGTTTCCACTCGATGGGGCATTTCATGCGGCCTGCGTCTGGGGGCAACGATACGCGCGGATCGTCGCATTTCCCGTGGGGATTGAAAGGCGGACGATCTACAACCGCACGGAGCCCGGTGCAACTTATGTCAGCCGCGTCATGCCCGTGCGAATCAGTCAGAACCTGCTGGTTTTTGATCTATGGATTTATGATGGAAAAGGAAATCTTTTTGAGAGTGCCTGTGGCGTGCACATGAGGGATGTGAGTGCAGGGCGGATGAAACCGCCGCAATGGATCATCGACAACGGGGAGCAAGAGCCACGGGAACTGCTCAAGAAGCACTGCAGCGCCCTCTCTCTGATTGAGATAAGAACCCTGCTGCCGTTCGCGGAAAAGTCGCTTTCGGAGCGCGAGCAAAAACGCTACCGTACGATGACGGACAAGCGAAAACGGAGTTACCTCGCTGCCCGGTTGGCGTGCAAACGTCTTTCGAGAACCCTCAGGGGTGACGACAGGCACACTGCGGCTCCCGAAATCACAACCGTTTGTGCCGACCTGGTGCACCCTTGTTGCATGTGCACCGATGGGGTATCACCGCTATCCTGTTCGGCATCTCACGATGACCGATTCGCCGTGGCGGTCGCATCCGATGGCGCTGTGGGTATCGACGTTGAAAAGGTATCCGATCGTTTGTTGAAATCCCAGCGTCTCTACGTGAGCGACAAGGAGCGGGCTTTGATTGAGGGTTCACCCCTGGGTGACATTGAGGCCGCCGTCAGAATATGGTCGATTAAGGAAGCTGTGGCCAAGGCCCTTGGGATCACCCTGGCCCATTCCTGGAATCGGGTTCAGGTGGAAGCCGTTGGTCTGAATGAGAGCCGCTTTCGAATGGGGGAGAAAGATTTCTGCACCGCGGTTCACAGTGTCATCGGACAACACGTTTTTACCCTTGTTTGCGGGTTGAGTGAAAAGAAGAAGGGATGAGAAAGGAAAAAACAACGCAGAAGCCTTGGAAAAATGCCCCAAGAAAGAAACGCTCCCGTTTCCAAGGGGTGATGGCTGCTGAAGCGACGGCCGGAAAGGTGTTCTTTGGGTTGCTTTTGGCTGTTCTCGCCGGGTTTTCTTCGGGTTGCGCAGAAACCTTACCCAGGGACCGCATTGTGGGGCCGAAGACCTACGCGAACACGGTGGATATACGGATAAACGGCTTTCGTCGAACCTACTTGGTCCATGTCCCCCCCGGCTACAAGCCGGAAAGCCCGCTTCCCTTGGTCGTGGTCATTCACGGTGCCTTCGACACGGCTAAAGGAATGGAAAAAGTTTCCGGCTTCAGTGAGCTGGCGGATCGAGAGGGATTCGTGGTGCTTTATCCGAATGGCATGGGAATAATGGGTTTCCTGCAGCACTGGAATGCCGGGCACTGCTGCGGCAAGGCGGCAGAGGATCAACTGGATGATGTGGGATATGTTGCCGAGACCATTAAGGATGTTTGCTCCCGTCTGAAAATTGACCGAGACCGCATTTACATGGTCGGGTTCTCCAACGGGGGCATGTTGGCGTATCGATTTGCAGCGGAGAGAGGCGATCTTCTGGCGGCTGTTGCACCTCTGGCCGCATCCATCGGTGGAAAACCATCAGAGGATGCGCCGCAATGGCATATTCCGGATCCCAGGCACCCGCTTTCCGTGATTTCATTCCACGGCCTGGAAGATGATGATGTTCCTTATGAGGGCGGGCCCAGCCGACACAGGGGGGGCACGAGGACGTATTGGTCCGTCGAGAAATCGATTGAATTCTGGGTTGGAAAAAACGGTTGCTCGCAAGAAGCCAAGGAGGCCTATTTTAGCGAGGGAGCGGTCCATCTCAAATCATGGGTCGATTGCATGAACCACACCGGAATATGGCTCTACCTCATCAAAGGTTGGGGTCACGTGTGGCCAGGCAAGTATTTTACGGCGACTTTGGCAGAGGGCGATGCACTCAGAAATTTCGACGCCGCCGAAATCATTTGGGATCATTTTGAATCCCTCCGCCGGGAGCGGTAGGTTGCAGGAAGATATGGATTGACCGGAGAACTCCGGCCGTTGGATCACTAAAATCTATCTATATGTTTTCAGCTGATGTCCAATGAAATCGTTTCTGTTGCTACTGATCGGGGCTTATGCGGCTGGATCCGTCAACTTTTCGATTCTTCTGTTCAGAATTCTGGAGAAAGGGGATCCCAGGGAGGAATTCAGCGGAAATGCCGGTGTCACCAATGTATACCGGCAAGCGGGTTACCTCTGGGCTGCGGTCGTGCTGGTTATGGATTTAGCCCGGGCTATGACCATCGCTCTCATTGCCACAATCCTGCTTCCAATGGAACTTGTCCCATGGATTGGCCTGGGACTCATCCTGGGGAATCGTTTTCCCTGTTTTCATAACTTCCGTGGGGGCAAGGGGGTGGCGAATTACCTCGGTTTCACGACGGTCATCGCACCGCTCGCCGCCAGCATTGCCGCCCTGTCCTGGGTGGCCACCTATGCCTTTTTCCGCATCCCCTTCATCGGATCTTTCTTGATGGTTTTCATCCTGGCTGCCGGAACACTGCTCGCCTGTGATGCCCCTCTCTTTGGGGCCGCAGGAATTCTGGCCACTGTGGCTCTGGTTTATTACGGACATAAACGCAACGTGGTCGATCTGTTAGAAAAAAGAAAGCGTGGGAAGGAAACAAAGTAGGAAACGGCCCTGGAGATCCTCTCCTGAAGCGGGCCTGCAGGAATGAGGCACATTCTGCGATCGGAGCCGATCAGGGACGCTTACTCATCAATTTCTCTATGGCAAGTCGGGTTGCCCAGCGCAGGAAAATCTTTGAATACTCGGCTCCCGCAAGATACATCCCTGCGAGAAACACCAGATGAGATAATCCATATGACAGCGGGCCGCCAATGGCAACCCATAAGGGCTCGTTCAGATAAACAGATAGGGCTCCCAGGGCGGTTATGGCGGGCCAGCAAATGATGTAGCTGATGCCGATAGCCGATATCCCAAGAAGCTCGCGGAATGACGGCCTCTTTTTAAATGCGCTTAGGTCCGCTCTATCTCTGATCACGGAGCGAACATAATGGGTTTCGGCAATTCGTTCTATGAGTTTCCTCTTCAAGATCGTTTGACCACCGGACCGGCGCGAGGGATAGGCCTCAAGTGATTAAGCATATCATGATAGGGGCTGGAGGACAATCAGAGATTACCCGCAGGGTGTTTTTCAGGGCCCTACTCTAGGAAAGCATCGAAATCATATGACGCAGTCAATGGGAGCCTAGGGTGAGCAGCCGCCGCTGGAAAGAGATCATCATGGCAAGCATCGCATTCTTGATCCTGAATGCTCTCCTATGGAGTTGTGCTCAAGCGCCTGTCATCGGTGGCCCTGTGAACCGTGCAAGGCTCGCAGACGGCATCTATGAAGGCAGCTACCGGGAGGGTCCGAACAGCGCTTGGGTGAGGGTAACGATCAAGAGCCATACGATCGTCCGCATTGAAATCATTGAGCATCAGGCATGGAAAGGCAAGCAGGCTGAGTCGATGGTTTTGGAGAGGATCCTTGCGGCCCACTCAACCGATGTTGATGCGGTCAGCGGGGCTACGAACAGCAGTCGCGTGATTATGAATGCGGTTCACAAAGCGGTAGAAAAGGCCTACCAAAACTGATGCACAGGGCGAGGGCTGAATCAGCGTCCCTGGATCTGTGAGAATCCTCCCGGTGACGATGGAGGGTTCTCTTTTGAAAAGCCTCGCCCCTTTTCCCAGGGGGGCCAACGGCGGGCTCTAAACTCACTTAATCGTCGCAACTGGAACGATGAAAAGCGAAATCTCGGCAAAAGATTGGGACTATTTTGATCAAATCTACTGTATCTCATTGGACCAACGTGAGGACAGGCGGGCCGAAGCCAAAATCCAATTTGAGAAGGTAGGCGTGTTGGATAGGGTTGAATTTGTGATCGTAAAAAAGCATCCTCATAGATTTGAACAGGGGATCTTTGAGTCTCACATGACCTGCATAAAAAAAGGGATCGAAGCCAACGCGAGCAATATCGTGATATTCGAAGACGACGTCCTGTTTGAGAGATTTAGCGACGCCAATTTCAAGCACTGCATCGAGTTTCTGGCGGAGAAGCCCGATTGGAATGCCCTATTCTTTGGTTGCTTGGTTGGGGGAAGCGAGAAGACGGAAAACGAATCTGTGATAAAGGTGAAATATCGCTGCTTGGCCCATGCCTATGTTTTAAACCGCAGATTCGCAGAAGTCCTGGCCAGCAAGCCGTGGCAGGAAATAGCTTTTGACAACATGCTCTCGTCTTTCAAGGAGGGTTTTTACGCTATCTATCCTTCCTTTGCGTTTCAAAGCGATTCGCCGACAGATAACCAGTCCTTTCAGTTGGATAGATTTAGACGGCTGTGTGGAGGGCTTCGGCGTATTCAAAAATGCAATGAAGCATACCACAGGCACCGGAAGGTTTTCATCAGCCTTCATATCGTTGTGATCCTTCTCCTCGTCCTCTTGATTTTGCGGTAGCTCGATAGGGAAGAGGGTCTCATCCGTGTTGGCAACCTGTTGACGAGACCGCTTTCACCGATATGGAATGGCGATACGATGCTTTATCACGAAAAGGGAATGCACGAATCCGGTCCCTCGGCAGCATGCCGGATTTGTCGTCGTTTCTCATGGGGCCCAGTGTCATCATGTCAATGCCTCGGCTCATTCAGGGCGCCTCCATGATAGGATGAGTTGAAAATGAGGAATTCTTCATTCGATTGTCAAAGGGCAGGAATTGTGATCTCCACCCAACCTGTATACGTGCGGGGATTGCGTTCGTGAAAAGAGCAAACTTCAGGTGGCCTTTTGTTGTGATCATTATCCTCGCAGCCGTGGGCATGTCGATAGTGAGCGAGACCCGGCTCTCCATCGATATGGACATAACGAAATCCCTGCCGTTACATGATCCGGTCATCGCGGATTCCCAATATGTCATGATGCATCATCCGGTCAAGGACAGGATCATCATCGACTTGAGCAACGACAGGGGCGAGGTCGACACGCTTGTCGAGGGAGCGTTGTTCGTAGAAGAAAAACTCGTTGCGAGCGGCCTCTTCAAAAGCGTGGGCATGAAGGAGTACCAGAGCCTTCTCCCAGCGCTCGTATCGCACATCATAACGCATATGCCTGTGCTTTTTACAGAGCAGGAGCTCGAAGAGAAGGTCAAACCTCTGATTGCGACCGAGGAGATCAGGAAGAGGCTGGGGGAGAATTATTCTCGGCTCCTCAATCTTGAGGGGATTGGACAGGCGAGAATGATGACGGAGGACCCCCTTGGGTTCAGGGACCTCATTTTTGCTCGAATGGCCCCCCTTGCGCCTTCGGCTAATATCCGGATATCGCAAGGACATTTGCTCTCCCCCGACGGCAGACATTTGCTCATCGTCGCGGAACCGGAGGGTTCTGCCACGGATACGGCGCTGGCTCGGAGAATCGTTTCATTGACAAAGGAGTGCGAATCCGGGCTTGAGGAGAAATTCAAGCTCCGGGGCATTGCATCAAAGCTCACCCTGGTCGGCGCCCACCGGGCAGCGCTGGACAACGAGGAGACGGCAAAAAAGGACACACGGATGGCGCTGATCTTCGCCACCATCGGGATCGCCCTACTGCTGCTTGCCGGTTTTCCACGGCCTTTCATCGGGATTTTGGCGCTCTTGCCCTCCATTTTCGGAGCTATAGCTGCCTGTTTTGTATATTCGTTATTCACGGATAACATATCGATCCTGGCTATCGGATTCGGGGCCACGATCATTTCCTTCACCGTTGATTATGGGATAGCCTATTTGCTTTTCCTTGACCGCCCCCATGAGACCTATGGCCTGGAAGCGACGAAAGAGGTCTGGTCCGTTAGCCTTCTAGCCATGCTTACCACCGCCATAAGTTTTGCCTTCCTCTTCGTGAGCGGTTTTTCGGCGCTGGCGCAGATCGGCTGCCTCAGCGCGCTCGGCGTTATGTTCACCTATATTTTTGTGCATGCGCTCTTTCCGGTGATCTTTCATACGATGCCCCCCGCCAAACGGGAGGGGTTTGTCCCGCTACGCCATTTCGTGAACAAGGTGATGGCTTCAGGAGCGGGTTACAAATTCTACGCGGCGCTGGCCTTCTTCGCGATCATGCTTATTTTCGCGAGACCGGACTTCCGGGTCGATCTCTCCTCGATGAACACGGTGAGCAGGGATACCCTCGCCGCTGAGAAATTGGTGAGCAGCGTCTGGGGCAATGTTCTCAGCAGGCTGTATCTCATGACCGAGGCCCGGAGCGTCGATGATCTGCAGGAGGTGAGCGATCTTCTTGCCGAAGATCTCGCCAAAGAGACGGAGACCTCCATGCTCTCCACGGCTTTTGTGCCGTCCATGATCTTTCCTGGTCAAGCACGGATGATGAAGAACCTTTCAGCGTGGAAGCGTTTCTGGACTCCAGCCCGCGTGGCAACCCTAAGAGATCAGATGCGGGAAGCCTCAGCGGAAGCAGGGTTCGCGCCCGACGCGTTCGAGCCCTTTTTTGAGACTCTATCGACCGATCAATTTTCATACACGGGCGTACCTGAACAGTACTATGGCCTTTTGGGGATCCAGAAAATGAAGGACAAGGATTCCTGGGCCCAATTTTCCGTTCTGACTCCCGGCCCCGAATATGACGGGGAACGATTCTTTTCCCACATATCCTCCTCGGGCCTTGCGAAGCTTTTCGACCCGACACTTTTCGGGGAGCGGCTCGGTTCAATCATACTGGATGGCTTCATTAAGATGGCCTTCATCGTGGGAGGGATGACCATTCTGGTTGCGCTGCTCTATCTCATGGACATCAGACTCACCCTGATTGCGATGGCACCAACCCTATTCTCTCTCGTGTGCACATTCGGCACCCTGAAGCTTCTCGGCCAGCAACCCGGCATACCCGCGATTATCGTCACCGTGATCGTGATCGGCATGGGAAGCGATTATGCGCTTTACCTCGTCAGGGCCCACCAGAGATATATGGATGAAATCCATCCTTCGGTGGGGCTCCTGCGGATGTCGGTTCTTCTTTCGGCGTTCTCGACGATGGTAGGGTTCGGTGTCCTCAGCCTTGCGGATCATGCGCTCTTGAGGAGCGCCGGGTTGACCCTGTTGCTCGGAATCGGTTACTCCTTCGCCGGCACTGCCGTGATCGTTCCCCCGATGTTGCGCCGGGTGTTCGCCCCCAGCATGCTTCCTGACCCTGAGGGCGAGGCGCCTCCCGAAGAATATGTGTCTCGCGTGAGGCGTCGCTACCTGTCCATGGAGCCCTAT
This sequence comes from Deltaproteobacteria bacterium, assembly GCA_020060805.1. Classification (GTDB taxonomy): domain Bacteria; phylum Desulfobacterota; class DSM-4660; order Desulfatiglandales; family HGW-15; genus JAHECH01. The sequence continues at coordinate 8,512 of JAGUZM010000097.1, forward strand.
CCAAGATTCTTTGCACGGTTCAAACTGGTCCTGGACCCGATGTTTGGAGAGCTACCCCGTTTCCTGGAATCATACCAGCGGATCAGGACCATCATCGATATCGGGGTCGGTTATGGGGTGCCCGCATGCTGGCTCCTCGAGCGGTTTCCAGAATCAAAGGTCTATGGGATTGACCCTGATCCGGACCGAGTCAGGATTGCAACTATGGCGCTTGGAAAGAGAGGCTTTATAACCCGCGGTCGTGCCCCCGAGATTCCAAGGGTGCCGGAACCGGCGGATATGGCCATCATGCTGGACTGCATCCATTACTTGAAAGATGATGAATTGAGACTTAGCTTTGAAGGCCTGGGGCGAAGCCTTTCGAGGGGAGGCACGCTTATCATTCGAACGGTCGTACCGCCCGGGAGGCGGTTTTCTTTGTTATGGTGGTGGGAGAATTGCAAGCTTAGAATCCACGGAACGCAATGTTGTTATCGTTCCCTCGAACAGATTGCGGCGTTGGTCCTTCAGGCTGGATTTAGGGTGGAGCTTACGGCCCCCTCAGGATCCAAAGGGGAATTAGTTTGGATGATCGCCAGAACTAATTCGTGAAGGACTCGGAAAAGAATGTTGTTGACGACCGCAGCAGAGCAACGAGGTGCCGAGCATTCGGATAGGAATATTGGAATCGATGCCGGGTTTCGATTCAAAGCGCTTTTCTTTGTCCATCGCCGAACGGGCAGGGGTTGTTTCATTCTTGACGGCCCTTTTGCTGCTGTTTTTGTACCCACGCTTATCGGTCATTCCTTTGGCAGGGTTTCTCCTGCTTTGTGCCGTTGCCTCTTTTTTCCCCCGGTTCGGTTTCTATCTGCCGACGATCAATCGCGGAAAATCAGGGAAAAAGGCTGTGGCAATCACCTTTGACGATGGGCCTGACCCGAAGACCACACCCGAAGTGCTTCGATTGCTTCAGAGACATGGGATTGCTGCAACCTTTTTTGTGACAGGGAAAAAGGCAACTGAACACCCCGGACTCGTGAAGGAAATCCTGTTGCACGGGCACGCTATCGGGAATCACACATACGCCCATGATCATCGGGCTTTTTTGAGAAGCAGCAAGTTCTTGATAAGAGAAATCGAATCCGCTCAAAATACCCTGGGTGAGTTCGGCATTAGGCCTCTTGCGTTCCGATCTCCAGCGGGAATTACCAGCCCTAGGCTTCGCCAGGCACTCAAGAAAATGAATCTGTACCACGTCGCTTACAGCTGCCGGGCCATGGATGGAGGGAACAGGTGGATATGGAATCTCTCAAAGAGGATTTTGAAACGCATTCGTCCTGATGACATAATTCTTCTTCATGATATCAAACCGAAAAAGGATAGCCTTTTCCCTTACTGGCTGAAGGAGATTGAGCTGATCCTCTTGGGGATAGAAGAAGAGGGTCTTGCTGTTCTTCCTTTATCGGACATTATCCAGAGACCCGTCATGCTCACAAGAGCCACGCCTTCTCCTTCCGCTGTCAACGACCGGACAAGCATCGGTTGACCAGTCTGTCGAGACGCCTCACCGGCATGCCCCTGAATTCGAGGTGACCGCTTCTTCCCCAACCCACTCTCCCATAAGAAGATCTTTTCCAGGGAGATTTCTCGATCATGAAAAAGAGAGCGCCCGGGGGCACGGTGGGCATGTCTTTGAAGTGAGAAGGCCATGCGGGGTTGCAGACGCCGCAAAGCATTTTATCAGCTTCTCCGCTGCTGATGCATTCCAAGGCCATCCGCAGGCACGCTGCACCCAGAGGGGCCTGTTCGTTAACAATGAAGCTTATCCCGGTAAGCCCGAAATGGATGGCTGCTTCTCCCAGGTAACTGTTGGGTAAGGTGTATGGGAATAAGGCCGGGCGGGCATCCATCCCTTTGTGGGGCATCACGGTGCGAAAAAATTCAATATCCGTATTGAGACAGCCGTACAGAGTGGAAGCGATGATGCCGATGTTGCGTTTTTCTTCGAATTCGTCCAGGCCCGCGTCTTTCAGGGAAAACGCAATGGCTGCAAGCCCCAGTCCTGAGTACTCATCCATCCTCCTGAACTGCGGATAGGGCTTGTCAAAAACAGCCCCCGGATCAACGTGGGGCAATTGACCATCCGTCATGGCAAAGTGATTGTGATCCTTCGCGCATCCCATGCCCGTTGTTGTTACCCATCCAATACCCGTGATGTAGGCTTTCACAGTCCGCATCAACTTCCCAGAACGAGAGCGGCGTTAATGCCGCCAAAACCAGAATTTGTCGACAACAGGGTATCTCCGGAACGGGGCACCGGTTCCGGGCTGACCTGGCCAATCGCTTCTTCCATGGGGGTCACCAACCCGGCAGTCGGAGGAACGAGTTGGGCTGAGAGAGCCTCCAGCCCCAAGGCAACCTCAATACCGCCGGCTGCCCCCAAGCAATGCCCAACAGCTCCCTTGACCGAATAAATCGGGATCTTCCGCTGCCCGAATATGTGACGAAAAGCGGTGAGTTCCATGAGGTCGTTGTAGATCGTCCCTGTGCCATGGGCGTTGATTGCAGTGAATTCTTCGGGCTGTTTTTGTGCCATCCTGAGCGCTTGGGAGATGGCCTGAACCAGACCGCGTCCACTTTTTGCAGGGGCTGTGATGTGGGATGCGTCATTGGCCATGCCCCAGCCATAAATCGTTCCTAAGGCACGACGGTTCTCACGCTTTGCCCGCTCCTCGCTCATCAGGAGCAGTGCTGCTGCTCCCTCCCCAAGGGATAGGCCTTGTCTATTTCGGTCAAAAGGTTGACATGGGATAGGAGAGAGTGCTTTGAGCGCTGAAAATCCTGAAAAGATGAATTCAGTAACCAGATCCACACAGCAGACCAGCACAGCTTCCGTACTGCCCTGGGCAATCAATCCGGCCCCCCGGGCCAAGGCTACGGTGGAGGATGCACAGGATGCACTGATATTGATCCCCCCAGCCCTCATTCCAAGCTTTTCAGAAATCATATCGGGTATGGATGAAAGCAGTATGTCTTGAGCATGAGCTGGATACCCGCGGCATAAGAGCTCCAGATTGTCGATTCCGGCTTTCGTGGTCGCCGTAATAAGGAAGGCATCCGTGGGAACCGGCCCTAAGTCAAGCAAAAGGCGGTTAACGAGGCCATGTGTCATGGATCGACCGCCTGACGGTTTTAAGTCCTTAATGCAGGCGGCCACTTTGGAACTGTAGTTGTCCACTGGGAAACGGCTTACAGGGCTGACTGCTGTAACCCCTGTCAAGATTTGCCGCCAGGTTTCTTCGAGATTGTTTCCCAGGGCGGTAATTATCGCAGCGTTGGTGATTTTGATCGGATGTTGTCCTCCGAATCCCAGCTTTCCGCCTATCGAGGTCGAATTGATTTCTGCACTTGACACGATGCGACCATCGTCTCTTACCAAGAACGCCCGATCATCAGAACGAGGGAGTTAACTCCTCGATTTTCTCTATTCAGACCACCGTTCGAAATATGGTTGAGTCGAATGGTTCCGAAAAAGGGCGCTCCGGAATCCCGTTTGAATTCCATACCGAACCCAATCTGAGGGTTGAAATTGAAACGGGATCCCTGACCTGTGACTTGAAAATCGGTGTAGATCACTCCGATACCGCCCTCCAGATAAGGGAGCAGTCGGGATGTTGAAAAGAAGTCCAGATAGTACAAGGCCATCATTCCCACGGAAATCATCGCACGGGTTTCCGGGGCTACGGTGGTCCCGGCGGCGCACTCTACCTTGAAACGGAGTGGATCCGGTGCCCAATGGCGCCAGATGCGATCATAATCCCACATGACAAACCCCGATAACTGAACGAAATGTATATCGGTGACCGGGTCAAAGGTTTTTCCTACGGCCGGGGCCAGCCCGTAGCGGATGGGAATCTCATTCGCGGAATTTTCTTCAGCGAAGCCAATTCCGGAAACGGCCGAAACCAACAGGAAGAAAACGATGGCAAAGAATGGTCTCAAGAAACGGGAGTGAACTGTCATGCCGGAATAACGTATGGCAAACGGGGTTGGTCACTTCATCAGCTTTTCTAGCTTAGACAGGGACGGCAAGATTGTCAAGCGAAAGGTATTGATAGCAAAAGCTACCGGGTATGGCTCGCGACACCATCCGGAGGAAATGAGGGCTGGCCCAAATCCGCCGCCCAATTTGCGCTTACCTGGAGGAATCAGCAGGTTTTGGGATATCCGTGACCACCAATGGCCGTGGTTATCTCGTTTATAGGGTTTGGGGTCCGAAGGGAAAAAGCCCGATGAACTCCAAAACGCAGAAACCCAACAAACGAAGCAAGGAGGGCACAATGGTCGTTCCGTATCTGAATCGGAAAGTGCAGATGAAGCAAATTGTGAAGCCTTGATGAACTCGCAATAAGCCAGGCATGCATCCCCAGAAAATAAACTCATAAGTCCCTCGGGACAGAACATGACGGGAACCACCTCCCATCCGATTCGCTATTGGCCAGCCGTGCGTGAAAACGAGAAGAACCTTGTCCAAGTCGTCATAGTGAGAATAAGTCGGTTGCGGGCTGTTTGCTGTGATTGTTCAATCGTGCAGGCGAATCACAAGGTCACAAAAACGAATCGGAAAAGACGGGTCGGCTTACGGGCCGTTGAATCGCTCCGAAGGGGATATCTCGGCCACAAAATCTCCGGATATGGCAACTCTCAGCAAGGGGTAAAGGGCGCTTTTGCGGTAGTTGTCCAGGGTCTGCCTGTGAACTTTTTCTGAAGCAGCCGCGGCGCAATCCTCCAGGATGACCGCCTTGAAGTCGCAGCAAACGGCGTCTATCGCCGTGCTGAGAACGCAGAAAGGGGTGGTGACTCCACAGACGGCGCAGAGGGTCACGTTTCTATCTTTCAGCCACCCCTCCAGAGGGGTTTTGAAAAAAGCCGAGAAACGGGGCTTGGGAAGCCAGAGATCTTTCTCCCCTCGACCCAATTCGTCGATCACCTCAGCCCCCGCGGTCCCTTCAAGTGAATAAGGTTTCATCCTTCCGGTGAAGATGAAATCCCCCTCCTTGAAGGCGTCCGTGGCAAAAACAACCGGCCAACCTTCAGCCCGGAATGAGGCGGCAAGGCGGCGGATCGGTTCGATGATCCCCTTCGCAAGGGCTGTGATGGGATAGTTTCTTCTCTCATCAAAGGTGTCTTTGACCATGTCGATGATCAAGAGGGCGGGTGTTTCCGAAGGACTGTTGTTCATCTGCTATCTTCTCATCTCTCTGATTCGCCGGATAATCATCCATGCTGCCTTTTCGATCTGCTCCATGGTGTTGGTTCGGCCGACAGTGAATCTCAGGGCCCCCATCCCCACCTCCGGCGGCACGCCCATCGCAGCCAGGACATGGGACAATTTCACGGACCGGTCGTGGCATGCCGCACCCGTAGAGGCTGCGATGCCGGGCAATCCCTCGAGGATTCTGGCCCCTTCGACTCCAGGGACGGAGACGTTCAGGGTATTGGGGAGCCTTAGATCCGGGTGACCGTTCAGAACCAGGTCGGCCACGGCCTCGAAAAGCAGGGCCTGAAGCCGGTCTCTCATCGACGTCATGGCAGCGAGATTTTGTTCAAGATTTTCCCTCCCCACGCGGCATGCCTCGCCCAGGCCCGCGATGAGAATGGTATTCTCTGTCCCGGACCGATTTCCCTTCTCCTGGCCTCCCCCGTGGATCAGAGGTGTCAGCTGCCGGCCGTTTTTTATGAAAAGGGCCCCCACTCCCTTAGGCCCGTACAGTTTGTGTCCTGCCACGGTCAAGAAGTCCACGCCGAGCTGCTTTACGTTCAAAGGGATTTTTGCGACCGCCTGGGCAGCGTCCGTATGAAAGGGGACGCCCTGTTCCGCGGCAATGGCGGCGATCTCCTGGATTGGCTCCAGAGTGCCCGTTTCATTGTTGGCGAGCATGATGGAAATGAGGCCTGTTTCAGGCCGGATCGCTTTGCGCACATCATCCGGGTTCACAAGGCCGAAGGAATCCACCGGGAGAATCGTTACATTTGCCCCCACCTCCATGAGAAAAATGCATGGGTTCAGGATCGCCGGGTGCTCGATGGCAGAGACGATGGCGTGAAAGGCCTGAGGCCTGGCAAAGTCAACAAGCCCTTTGACGACCATATTGTTGGATTCGCTCCCCCCGGAAGTGAAGATGACCTCGGACCTGTCACATCCAAGGACAAGAGCCACCTCGTTCCGAGCGTTTTCGATCATCTCCATCGCCCTCTGGCCCAGAGAATAGGGACTGGAGGGGTTGCCGAATTCTTCCCTCATGACCCGCGCCATGGCCTCGACGACGGGAGGGGCCAGGGGGGTTGTCGCGTTGTGGTCCAGGTAAATGAGCGGCCCGGATGCCTGATCCATGCCTTTTCCCTCTTCAGATGGGGTTCATAAATCCCATGGTTTCGATTTCTGTCACCAGCGACGGAATGAAGCGCCAGCAGGTCTTCCCAACCTTCTAAACCATATTTTGTCAATTGACAACCCCACCGCCGTAATGATAGACATAACACTCTGTTGCTCTGAGCAAAATCGGCGGATGGGAGCAGGGGTTTTCCCGGGGATGGTATCCAAACAGAGGAGACAACCCATGGCTGGTGAGAAGGGAAAAAAGTTCATCCTCCGGTTCGATGAAATCGGGATCGGGGATGTTCCCATGGTGGGAGGTAAGAACGCCTCCTTGGGTGAGATGTACCGAAAGCTTCACGACCAGGGGATCAATGTGCCCAATGGGTTTGCCATTACCGCCTACGCTTATCGCTACTTTCTGAAGTATGCGGGGATCGAAGAAGAGATCAAGAAGATCCTGAGAGACCTGGATACGGGTGACCTCGTCAACCTGATGCGAAAGGGGCGGGAAGTCAGGGACATCATCAGGCACGGCGATTTTCCTCCGGACCTGACCCAGGCGATCTACCTGGCCTATGACAAGCTGGCAGAAGAATTCGGCCAGAAGGGGCTCGATAACCTGGACGTGGCCATCCGTTCGTCTGCCACGGCTGAGGATTTGCCCGACGCCTCGTTCGCGGGGCAGCAGGACACCTTTTTGAACGTCAGGGGCAAGATCAGCGTCCTCGACGCGTGCAAGCGCTGTTTTGCCAGCCTCTTCACGAACCGGGCGATTTCCTACCGCCACGATAAGGGGTTCGGCCAGTTCGACGTGTCTCTTTCCATTGCCGTTCAAAAGATGGTGCGCAGCGATTCAGCCTACTCGGGGGTGATGTTTTCCATCGATACCGAGTCCGGGTTCAAGGATGCCGTTTTCATCACAGCCGCCTATGGTTTGGGGGAGAACGTTGTTCAGGGTGCGGTCAACCCGGATGAGTACTACGTGTTCAAGCCGACCCTGAAGCAGGGCAAAAGGGCGGTCATCAGCCGCAAGGTGGGAGACCGGGACATCAAGATGATCTATTCTACGGAAGACGATGCCACTACGAAGAACGTGGCCACCACCCTGACCGAGCGGCACCGCTATGTCCTTACGGACGACGAAATCCTGAAACTGGGCGAGTGGGCTTGCATCATCGAAGACCACTACTCCAAGGAGGCGGGCCATTTCATGCCCATGGATATTGAGTGGGCGAAAGACGGGGATGGGACGACCGTCGGCACAGGAAAGCTTTTTATCGTCCAGGCCCGGCCTGAGACCATCCATTCCCAGAGGAGCAGCAACACCTATGAAACCTATCAGCTCCTGGAAAAGGGAGAAGTGATCGTCTCCGGAACGGCGGTCGGGAACAAAGTAGGCCAAGGAAAAGCCAATGTCATCGAGACTGCTGTGGGGATCGGCAAGTTCAGGGAGGGTGAAGTGCTTGTCACCAGCATGACCGATCCTGACTGGGAGCCGGTCATGAAGATAGCTGCGGCGATCGTCACGAACAAGGGGGGCCGGACATGCCATGCAGCGATCGTGTCCAGGGAACTGGGCATCCCCTGCGTGATCGGCACCGGGAATGCGGATGAGCTGATCAAAACAGGGCAGGAGATCACTGTTTCGTGCTGTGAGGGGGAGACGGGAAACGTCTACGGCGGCCTGTTGAAGTATGAAGTGGAGACCCTCAACCTCGACGAGATCCCGGAGACCAAGACGAAGATCATGATGAACGTGGGAATCCCGGAGCAGGCCTTTACCCAGGGCATGATCCCCAACGAAGGGGTGGGTCTCGCCCGAGAAGAGTTCATCATCAACTCCCATATCGGGATTCATCCCCTGGCCCTGATTCACTACGATGAACTGAAAAAGAAGGCCAAAACCGATCAGAGGATTGCGGGGGTGGTTTACAAAATCGACGAAATCACGGCGGTGTACGAAAACAAAGTGGATTTCTTTGTTGATAAGCTCGCCGAGGGCATTTCAAGGATCGCCGCAGGGTTCTACCCCAATGACGTGATCGTTCGCCTCTCCGACTTCAAGACCAACGAGTACGAGAACCTCCTGGGAGGATTCCTTTACGAGCCCGCAGAGAGCAACCCCATGATCGGCTGGCGCGGGGCTTCCCGATACTACGACGCGAGCTTCAAACCCGCGTTCAAACTCGAATGCAAAGCGATCCTCAAGGCCCGAAACGAAGTGGGGCTCACCAATATCAAGGTAATGATTCCTTTTTGCCGAACCCCGGAGGAGGGGAAAAAGGTGATCGGGGTGATGAGGGAATTCGGCCTCGAGCAGGGAAAGGACGGTCTTGAGATTTATGTGATGTGCGAAATCCCGAGCAACGTGATCCTGGCGGATCAGTTTGCAGAGATCTTCGACGGGTTCTCCATCGGCTCAAACGACCTCACCCAACTCGCCCTGGGCCTCGACAGGGATTCCTCCCTTGTGGCGCACCTCTACAATGAGCGCAACGATGCGGTGAAGAGGCTGGTCGCCCAGGTGATCAATACGGCGAAAAGTAAGGGACGGAAGATCGGCATCTGCGGCCAGGCGCCCAGCGATTTCCCGGAGTTTGCCGAATTCCTGGTGGAATGCGGGATTGATTCCATCAGCCTGATCCCAGACACGGTCATCAAAACCAGGATGGCCATAGCGGAGAAAGAAAAAAAACTACAGATGAAGTGAGGAGAAATCCAAAAAAAGAACTATGAAGAGAATAAGGATTTTGGGGACCGGATCTTATGTCCCACCCAAGGTGCTCACCAACTTCGACCTTCAAGCAATGGGCCTGGATACAACGGATGAGTGGATTACCCAACGAACGGGCGTGCGGGAGAGGAGGATCGCAGCCCCGGACGTAAACACATCCGACCTAGCCTACCAAGCGGCCATCCAAGCCCTTGACATGGCGGGAATGACCGCCAAAGAGCTGGATCTCATCGTTCTGGCCACGGTTACCCCCGATACCTGCTGCCCTGCTGCTGCAAACTGGCTCCAGGCGAGGCTGGATGCCCCCCAAGCCGTAACCTTTGATATCACGGCAGCGTGCTCAGGGTTTGTCTTTGCCCTCAACGTGGCAAGCCAGTACCTTCTGGCGGGGTTCTCAAAAAATGCCCTCGTCATCGGGGCTGAAGTCATGACCCGCACCTTGAACTGGAAAGACCGGAAGACCTGCATCTTGTGGGGGGATGGGGCGGGTGCCGCCATCCTGGCCGCGGGGAAGGGGGAGCATCAGCTCCTGTCAACCCATGTGCACACGGATGGGGCGAACGGCCAGGATCTCTTGTTGCCTGGAGGCGGTTCGAGTACGACACCCATCTCCCATGAGAGCGTGGACAAAGGCCTCCATACGCTCAATCTGATCGAAGCGAACATGAGCTTCAAGGTGGCGGTGAGGCACTTTGTCGATTCCATCAAGGAAGCGGTCCAGCACAATCAGGTCGCTGTTGAAGATATCGACTGGTTCATTCCCCACCAGGCGAACCTAAGGATGTTCCAGTCCATAGGCAAGACCCTCAAGGTCCCGATGGAAAAGTTCTATGTGACGATTCACAAGTACGGAAACATCTCCTCTGCATCCTGCGCCATTGCCTTTGATGAGGCCGTGCGGGATGGGAGCATTAAGAAGGATCACCTCGTGTGCCTGCCCGTGTTCGGCGGCGGTTTGACCTGGGGAAGCGCCCTTGTCCGATGGTAATCCCTCGGCGAGGCGGGAAAATCGGATTCCAAAGGGACGGTTTAGCAACCGGCGACTGAAGGCTTGATCGTCTCCTGCGGGAATAGGGTATAAAAGACAAGGATCCATCTGAACCGGGGCCTTTCTGTTTTAAGGGTCCTTGTGGGATTCGGCGGGCAGGGGAACTCATTCAGCTGCCAACGCCTTCATTTTTTCGAGGAACTGGGATTTGTTCACCAGCGATTCAATCCTCAAGCCCCTCTCCTCAACGCCCTCCCGGTTGATGAAAACAATGGTCGGCACCCCTTTGACATCATAGCGCTCCATCAGCGCGCTCTGGTGGGGGTGGGGGACAGTGAAATCCACCCGCACGTTCAGGAAATGGCGGCTCCGCTTCACGACCATAGGATCTCTGAACACGGTCCGCTCCATGATCAAACAGGGCTCACACCATTCCGCGCTGAAATCCAGGATGACCGGCTGCTTCTCCCGGGCCGCTTCCGTCATGAGAGATTCCTCGTATGGAACCCATTCAATCCCCTTGGGCTGGAAGCCCGCAGTCCAGAGATAAAAAAGCGCCCCTCCGATCATCACGACTCCCAGGACCCTTTTGATCAGGGAAAAGCGGCGAAGGGAGGCCCCCGTTTGGTCAACCCAGCCGAGGTGGATGGCCGCG
>JAGUZM010000481.1 GCA_020060805.1 Deltaproteobacteria bacterium
CGGCCCCGGTGCTGGGGAATCGCAGGACCGGAGAGCTCCTGGAGCTGGTCCGGAATTTCGAAGAAAAGTCCGTACTTGATATGGTCGCTTATCTGGCGTAAACACGGCAATGGGCCTTTTGCCATATATTGGCTTCCAGAAGGCGAGTTCCTATCCCTATTATTTCCTATCCCTTGTCCCCCTCACCGGCGGGGCAGCTGTATCGAAGGTGGCGAGAAGCCCTTCAGTTCCGTTCCCCAACTTATGATCGCCTGGGGCTTAAACAGTCTTTTATTTCATCCGACAGTCAATCCAAAAAACGCCAGACCAGAACGTGGACTCACCTGTTCATCTGTTATATCGAGTCACATGCCTGGATTTCTAAAACCTTTTTCGAGATGGACAAAGCGCCGTTTTTGCAGTACCCGAAAACCGGACATTCGACACATCGCGGTTTCTTCTTTTCACATACCTGATTTGCAAGGTCAAGGAGAGCATAATTATATTCTCGCGGCCTCACCGGATCCACCATCTCCCGTATGATCTCCCGGAAGCGCCGGTTGCGTCGGGACGAGTCCTTGACTTCGAGCCCAAACAACCGGCCCGCAATCCTCACCGCGTTCGTGTCGACGAGGGCTTCCGGCAGATTCCATGCAAAACACCGGACAGCACTCGCGATATAGTCACTGACCCCTGGCAATGAGAGCAGATCTCTCTTTTCACTCGGCACTTCCCCGTCAAATCTTGACATTAGGCCTGCGACCATATCCAGAATGAGGTCGATACGCCACCGCAGGCCAAGTGAAGACAGAACCTGATGGAGCTCTTCTCCATTCACAGCGGCCAGAGCCCGAATGTCAGGGTAACGCTCGATGAATTTTGTGTACACGGGCACTACCTGTATGGCCTGTGTGCGATGGAGCATCACCTCGGATAGGAGGATATGGTACGGGGATTCAGTGAATCTCCAGGGGAAAGGGCGAAAATGCTCCTTGCCCCAGGCAATCAATATCTCACGAAAGGCAACAATGTCTGTGGAACAGTGGACCTGCAAATGCGTTCCCCTCACTTCTCCCGTTTCGGCGTTATGAGGGACTCTATGATGTGCTTCATTACCGGAGGGCAAACTGCGTTCCCCATTAACCTGATTTTGTCCCTCCTCACACCGGATTCAAGTTTGAAACTTTTCGGAAAGCCCATTGCGAGCTTCAATTCCTCCGGCTGCAACATGCGCATCATGTGGCCGTTCGGGGAAGGCCTCACGTAGGCAAAGCGATCCAGTGTTGTAATTGTTCTCAGTGGGCGGTCGATCGATTGCCATCCTCCACTCTGGTCGGTCCCGTAATAGACGATAAGAAAGTGCTCTTCCTCGCCGAGCTCCGCCATGGCGCGCTTTGCTCGCTCTATCGTTGGTATGGCGCGCCTGGGTGAATAGAGAGGCGAAAAAAAATATCTGCCATTGAGATCGATGATCGAGCCGGCTGGCGCAGCTTCACAGGCTGGCGGCACTATCTCGTCTGGCATAGCTGAAAGGCAGCAAATGAGAAAAAGCCGCCTTCTGGATTGGGGAACGCCGAAATCCATGGCATTGAGCTTCTCCACCCTGCAGCGATAGCCAAGTTCTTCAAAATCATTTATGAGTCGTGGGTAGGCATCCCAGGATTGCATATGCACAACATTCTCCAACACAATCCATTCGGGCATAAACTCGGCCGCAAATCTGACAACCTCGAACGCTGTGAGCCTGCTCTCTTCAGACCGTTCCGCCCCACCCTTGGCGCAAGTGTGATTCGTACATTCAGGGGAAGCGATGATCAGGTCGATGTCACCAATTTTCCTGCGAAGTCCCTGTGGCGATACATCCCTAATGTCAGCATTGACATTGTGTACTCGGGGAAAGTTCCTGTGGTAGCAATCCAAGGCTTTGTCCCACATGTCTATACCGGCAACAATCCTTGCGCCTGCCGCCTGGGCGCCATGGCTGCTTCCTCCTGCCCCGTGAAACAAATCGAGTGTCCGTACCTTCATGACGCTCACTCAGTGTGGGCTGCCAGACGGACGTCAGGCCCCGTAAAATTGACAATAACGAAAAATACCAACGAATGGTGATCGGAGACCTCGTTGAACATTCTCAGCATCATGGTCCTCACAGTTCGGACAAATGCCCGATCGCACGCGGGAATCTCCACAGTACTGTCGTAACTCTCAGAGGCCGGTCAATGAACCTCTGACTCATGTCTCCCGCGATGGCTGCCCGTTCTTTCCATGGGTGGATGGATATCCGTACACATTATGACAGAATAGCGCCCAGAGCGCCAGGTTGATTTTATGCCCGCAGGCACAAAAAATAACATTTAACACAGCACCGGGGAAACGGCCAGTGCAGGGTTTTTTTATCATTCCATCGAGACAGGCTGGCCTGCTCGTCACCTGATATCCATCGAACCCAACGATTACGTCAGGCAACAAGGGGATGTTTCCATGGTTGCCGTGGAGGGTTTCCGTTTTCCATGAAAAATTCTTGATCTAAGCCCGAATCAATGTATATGGTAGAGCATCTTGCGACGACTATTCACTTGAAGGGAGATCTGGAAAATCGCAAGGGATCGCACTCACCAACCAGATCGGCAACTTTGCTGACTTGTTGCCAGCCTTCGAGACCGATGAACGATAAATGGAGGTCTGGTAGTGGCCACGCGCGAATCCTATCCAATTAGACCTGCAGGAAGACACATTCTCACGATCGGCCGAGACCTGATCCAGGATAGATATGCGGCGATTGTTGAGCTGGTGAAGAATGCCTACGATGCCGATTCGCCCGACGTAAACATCGACTTCAAGGCCGCAGCCGACCGCAACAGCTACACCATCTCCATAGAAGACCACGGTCACGGGATGACCATGCAGACGGTGATCAACGAATGGATGGTGCCTTCGACGGATGACAAACTGAAGAGAAAGTCAAGTCCCAAGGGCAGGATCATGCAGGGGCGAAAAGGTGTTGGTCGTTACGCTGCTTCGATCCTCGGCAAAGACCTCCTGCTCGAGACGGTCACGGCTGACGGCGAAAAAACAACGGTGTACGTCGAATGGTCCGCGTTTGAAGCCGCACGTTACCTTGATGAAGTGGAAATACTGGTGGAAAGCACGACAACAAATCCTCCACCCGGTACCCGGCTGACGATGACCGGAGATGCTGAACATCTTGCCGAATGGGACCAGCGCCAGCTTGATAGGCTTAGATTCGAATTGAAGAAGCTCATTTCTCCGGTCAGTGCTTCACTATCGGACAGCGAAACACCGGACTCTTTTGTGATCAACCTGAGGATTGAAGCGTTTCTCGAAGGACAAACGGAGGCAACCAGGGAAGAGCTCCAGCCGTATCCCATTTTTGATCTCTTCGATTACAGGGTTTCCGGGAAAATCGGTGCAGAAGGAAAGGGTTTGCTGACATACTCTCTCCAGAAAGCCAGGAACACCACAGAGGAGGAGATTCCTCTGGATCTTGAGTCACCAACAGGTTGTGGCGAGCTGTTCTTTGACATCAGGGTATATGATCGGGAGAAAGAGGCCATTGAGTCGCTGATAGGCAGGGGTCTGAAAGATGAAAGGGGCAATTATGTGGGCAAGCTTCAGGCCAGACAGCTCTTGAATGAATACAACGGCATAGGAGTGTACAGAAACGGTTTTCGAATCAGGCCCCTGGGGGATGCAGATTTTGACTGGCTGAAGCTCAACGAGCAACGCGTTCAAAACCCTTCTCTCAGGATCGGAAGCAACCAAGCCATTGGCTATGTTCTGATCCAGTCAGAAGAAGAGTCCGGGCTGATTGAAAAGAGTGCCAGAGACGGACTTCGCGAGAATACTGCATATGAACGCCTAAAGGAGATTACGCAAAAAGTAATCTCAAAGATGGAAGAAAGGCGGTTTGACTATAGAAAGAAAGCCGGACTGAGCAGGTCCATCCTCAAGGTAGAAAGGGAGCTAGAAAGACTGTTCGCTTTCGATGATCTCAAGCGCAGTATCCTCTCAAAACTCACCAAAGGCGGTGTTGATAGCAAGACAGCAGACGAGATCATTGAGATCATCGATAAAGAGGAAGCGGGCAAGAACCGCATTGCGGAAGATATCAGGCAGACCGTTGCTGTCTATCAAGGGCAGGCAACCCTTGGAAAGATCATAAACGTGATACTCCATGAAGGCAGGCGCCCTCTCAACTATTTCAAAAACCAGATACCCAATCTGAAGTACTGGTTCATCTCCTTTCAAAAGACGCGTGCTCCGGAAACATTAGAGAAACTCGTTCCTATCGCCGAGGGAGTCAGCAAGAACGCCGAGGTATTCGTGAAGCTTTTCAGCCGCCTTGATCCTCTTGCCGCAGGAAAACGAACCAGCAGAAAGCCACTGCTTCTCCGAAGGACCATTGAAAACATTTTCGCGGTTTTTGAAGTGGAAACCAGGAAACACGAGATTGTGGTGACTATGTCCGGGCCAGCTGACTTCAGCTTTATAGGCTGGCACCAGGACATCTATGCCATTTTCACGAACCTCATCGACAACAGCATCTACTGGATGATAGAAAAAAGGTCTCCAAAAAAGGAGATCGCGGTAGAGCTGGTGACAGACGGAAACATGCTGCAGTACATTGATTATCGTGACTCGGGACCCGGCATTGAACCCAGCCTCATTGATAGTGGGGTGATTTTTGACCCCCAGTTCTCCACAAAGCCGAATGGAACGGGACTTGGCTTGGCCATTGCGGGAGAAGCTGCTTCGCGCAACGGTCTGGAACTGAGGGCCTATGAATCCGAAAGTGGCGCATATTTCAGGCTACAGCCGGAAGCGGAGACATGATCATGCACGTGTTCAGATTGCTCATTGCCGAGGATAATGAGGAGGATCTAACCACCTGCCGGGACTCCGTTGAGCGCTATCGGGATGAAAAACAGCGCAACGTCGAACTGACAGAATGCAAGACAGTGGAGGAAGCCCTACAGAGGCTCGACAATTCTTTCGATGGCGCAATTATCGATCTGAGGTTCGCCGATCAAGGCGATGAGGGAAACAAGATTACAAGGAAAATCGTGGAGTCCAGGTTTCGAATTCCGGTCGCCATCATGACTGGGACGCCAAGCAGTGCCGACACCGAATTCAAGTACATCGGGGTCTTCAAGAAGGGCGAAACAAGTTACGCGGAAATCCTTGATTCCTTTTTCGGGATACACGATACGGGATTGACCCGGATCATGGGCGGAAGGGGCATAATTGAGGAGACGCTGCATCGGGTCTTTCTCAACAATTTGTTAGATCATCGTGCCGCATGGGTGGAGTACGGAAAAGCTGACCCGGCAAAAACCGAAAAAGCGCTGGTGCGCCATACCCTGAATCACCTGCTTCAGCTTCTTGAAGACAATGGGGGCAGTTGCTTTCCTGAAGAGGTATATATCTACCCTCCGTTGCATGATCGACTGACTACTGGCTGTATCCTCAGATCGAAAGAAAATCAGAGTCTTTATGTCGTCTTGAATCCCGTCTGTGACCTTGTTGTCAGGGAAAGCGGGCAATTCAACACTGACAGAATCCTTCTCGTTGAAATTGAGGAAGCAGAAAAAGTCTACGGACATATCCTGAATAAGCTGAAAACGGCGGATGAGCGGAAGGAGAAGCTTTGCCAGATCCTGAGTAATCGACATACCCTCTACCATCACTGGCTGCCCGTCACCAGCTTCTTCCCCGGTGGATTCATCAATTTCAGGAGACTGTTGACCTTGAGCAAGAAGGTGTGCAGCAACCGATATGAAAAACCACACATAAAGATTTCACCGCATTTTGTGAAAGATATCCTGTCACGGTTTTCTTCTTACTATGCCCGACAGGGCCAGCCGGAAATCGAATGCACCGGGATCATCGGTGAGATCATTGAGAAGCCAGATGTGGCACCATGATGTCACTAAGCGCACGCGCTACTGTTCTGCTTCCAGACCGGGATAGAGGAGCTTTTCCGGGGTGGACTCGTCGGATGCAAGGTTGTTCCAGTCTTCATGCTTCTCCAAGATGTAGCTGAGGATCGCTTACCAGTTAACCTTGGGGATTCGGGGCGGTAGGCCCATGATGCGGGTTTGGATGTCGGGGGCATGGTGAGCGCGTAGGGGATTCGCCGATTGGGCTCCCGACGGAGCTCCATGAAGACATCCACCGAGCAAGCCGGGGGAAAGGTCGACAAAACCCATCTGACACAGTTTGGACGGGCACTGCACCAGCTTGGTATCGAGATGATTCCGGCATATTCCCCGGAGGCGAGAGGACGCTCTGAGCGGGCTTTTGGAACCCACCAGGGACGTCTTCCCAAAGAATTGGCCGCAGCCGATATAACGGACAGGGAAAGTGCGAACCGCTGCCTGAAGGATGTCTATATGCCAGCCTTCAATGAAGAGTTCATGCAGCCAGCGGCAGAACCCGCCTCTGCCTTCGTAGCCCTGATCGGTCAAGACGTCACCGATATTCTTTGCGAGCATTATGAACGTACCGTCGGCAGGGATAACTGCGTGGGATTCGAAGGTAAAAATCTACAGATTCCCCGTAACAGCTATCGAATGAACTACGTCAAAATCAAAGTGCGGGTGCATCGATACCCAGACGGGAACCTGGCTGTCTTCCACGGTCCAAGGCGCTTGGCAGACTATGCTAGTCAGGGGAACCTGATTAATAATGATATCAAGGCGGTTGCGTAAAGTAACAGCGCTCCGGGGGGAGCCTGGCCAGAACTCCACTCTCTATTGGTTCCGTTCCGGCCAGGCTCCCCCCTCCGCTTGAGGTTGTATCGGTATTTACCAGGATTGAACAGAGAGAGAAAAGCGGACAATTCATTTGTTACAAAACCGGACAAATCCATTTGTTGACAACAGGTGAAACATCCGGGGTATCCGGTGTTCATTCGGGGGCGGATTCGAGGAGTTCGGTTTTTACGACGGATCTCATCCGCCGGAAGAATCGTCGAACACAAAAACCGTCTTGTAATCGTCTCCTTCCAGCCTGAGGCTTGCGGAAAATTCCTTTCCTTTCTTGGA
>JAGUZM010000545.1 GCA_020060805.1 Deltaproteobacteria bacterium
CACTTATTTCTCAGGAATCATATGTCAAGAACGTCCCCATCTCACCCATCTCAGAAAGCGGGTGCCCGGATGGGATCAAACCGCGTTGAAGAAATGGCACAATTCCGGTAGAATAAATTGAATTGTCCAGCTATCCTTTAACGGCTGTTTCTTTCTCGAGTCATAGAAAGAAGCCCCGGAGGCAGAGAGGTCATTGATGAGGTCGGATCACGAAAGGCTTGAGGATCGCAGCCTTGCGCTTCACAAGGAACTCGCGGAGCGGTTGAGGGAGAATCCTCAACTTATCGAAACCGCGAAAGGAAATCTTGAGCGGTGGGCCAAGAGAGACGGTGATCTCCCCGCGTGGCGTGAATGGAGAGGTATCCTCGATGGATCACTGTCGCAAATTCTCACGATGTTACTCTCAGACGATGAACGGGGCAGGCGCCTGAGGCAGTCGAGTCCGTTTTGCGGAATACTCACACCGAGACAAAGATGGGGCATATATGAATCGTTCACAGTTGGAGCATATCATAAGGGCGACAGGCAGCATCGCGGATGACCATGAAGTCGTCGTGCTTGGAAGCGCTTCCGTATTCGCTCAATTCGCGGACCTGGATGAGCGATTCGTCCTTTCCGTCGAGGCGGATGTCTTTCCCAAGAACAAGCCGGAAATGAGTGACCTTATCGATGGAAGTATCGGAGAGCTTTCGCCCTTCCACAACACCTTCGGCTACTATGCCCATGGGGTGAGCCGAGAGACGGCCAATAATCTTCCCGATGGATGGGATGCCAGGTTAATCCCGATCAACAACGAGAATACAGGCGGCGTAACAGGGTGGTGCGTGGAGATCCACGACCTGGTCGCAGGAAAGTATGTTTCCGCGAGAGAGAAGGACATCGAGTTTGTTCAACTCGCTATCAATGCCCGCATGGTGAAGGAGGCTATCCTCCTGGATAGAATTCAGGCCCTCCGTGTGGATGCGTCCCAGAAGGAGCGAATACGCCTTCGTGCTGAGGAAAATTTCAGAAGATCCCTCCATTAGAGCCACCTGAGTGGAGTGCCTCGGCGATTCGACGTCACCCGCAGCCTTTTCCTGTTTGACCTTTTCAGGGCCCAGGCTTTGATCAGTGCTACCCGGTCCACACCGATTCTCCCCCTGATCTCATCTATATCTTTTACGAGCGATTCTGCGATATCCAGGGTGATACGTACCTTTTTGCCGTGACGAACCACGGTCGCTTTCGACATATCGATGAGATCATGAATGTCTTCCCCGGAATCAAAGCGACGTTCGAATTCTTCACTGGTTTTGGCCAGCGCCTTCTTTTTCATAAAGCTTCACCTCTTTTTTCTGGCCCGCCTCACGGATATGACGCGGATCGTATCACCTATTCTTATCAAAGTATCTACCCCTTTCCATACCTTTTTGCCTGGACTGCGGCAAAGGCGACAAGACGATTCACCCTATTTCCATTTTGACAGAAGTATCAATTGATACTACGATCCCCTCATGAGGGAAAGACCTTCTAATCGCGAATTGCATCGGAAGCTGAAACAGGCAAGCGAAGCGGCAGCGGCAAGGCGGATCAGGGTACTGGAACCCGACAGCGTCCTCGCAGACCTACTTGACCTGGATTACCCAGTTGCGAATCTGGCTATGGACTTGCCAGCTGTCTTCGAGGAGATCGGGCCGAGAGATTACAGGGGCCAGAGTCCTCCGAAGAAATCCTATGAGAAGGCGATTCTCGGATCCGAACTCTTTGCCTTCCGATGGGTCAGCAAGGTCTTTGGCTGCCGGATGTATCTCAAGTTCACGGTAAAGAAGCAAGACCTCTGGATCGTCTCTTTGCACAGAGACAGGAGTAATTGAGGGGAGGTGAATGACATGGATTGTCCGAATGACCACGGACCAATGCGGTTGAAGAACGTGATGAGGGAATTGCTGTTTCGCGGCAAGCGGCTGAAGTTTCGCGCAAAGCATTATGTTTGCCCAGTGTGCGGGATTGAAGCCGATGATTTGGGTTTGGCCGCCGCAAACCAGAAGACCCTTTCGGATGAGTACCGGGCTGCTGTAGGGCTCCTCACCGGCGCAGAGATCATTGAGGGCCGGAAGAAACTGGCTTGGACCCAGGAAGACCTTTCCAGGGCCGCCAACGTGGGGATTGCCAGCGTTAAGAGATGGGAAACAGGCCAGATCCAGACTAAAGCGATGGATGATATCCTGAGAAGGGCGCTTTCGGGTGAAGCGAAGTGTGCGGACCCCTACACAGGGAATAGGGCTTTGTCACTGGCTAGAATCAAGCTCGTGTTGGAGCGCTTCAGCGGGCTTCTTGGCAGGAAGCTCCTGAAATCACCTAGAGACAAGATGCTGTATGCGGCAAAATACCTTTGGTACGCGGACATGCTGGCCTTCAGGGAAGCGGGGCAGAGCATGACCGGGGCGACATATGCGGCTCTACCCCACGGTCCGCAGTTGAATAACTACAGCGAATTGGTGGACCTCATCAAGGAAGCTGACGAAGACCTGGCCGAACCCCTCAAAGAATACGAAGTGCGGATCATGACGCGGATCGCAAGGACCTTCGCAAGCGGTCAGTCCGTTTACAGGGCGGCACACAACGAGGAGGCTTACAAGAGCAAGAAGAACGGAGAACTTATCCCTTATTCCGATGCTGAGCGCATAAAGGCTGTTTGACATCAACATTCTTCCTGGGAAAGGCTCTGCGAGAAAGGGGGCTGTTAGGTCTGACGCTGTCGGGGCCTTCACCACATCATGATCAGGGGCATTGAAAGGGGGGCGGTATTCCGAAGCAATACCGACAAGGGATTGCTCTCTGGAGCGATTCGGAGAAATCCTCCATGATATGAGGCTGGAGGGAACCGGTCGCAGAGACAAGAAACTGCCTTTTGCCACAAACTTGAAAATCTAACACGGTCCCTGTTGCCCACTTCCGCCAATTCGAATGCAAACATGAGCATAGAGGATGAGATCCTCGGCCCAAGAGTTCCGATTCGGACAGGGGGTGCCGGACTTTTGATTGGTATGTCAAGAGCTGAGATAGTTCAAAAACTTGGCAACGAATATGAACTTCAATAAGGATAAGTGGCAATTGGCGGGAGGTGAAAGATATGGTGGGACCAAGCGAGGAGGTTGAGGCATTGGTTTTCGCGTTTTATCAGGAGTTGCAGAACATTCAGGGAAACGTCAGCTATGTCAATAATGAACTGCCAACCCTCGACATATCTCAAGAGCTTCGAGACCGGGTGGCAAAGGTTTTCGACAGACTTGCAGCGGGTGTAGCACATACGAAGAAGGAGGTTGAAAGTCTCGAAAGAGCCCTGCGGGACGGTGAGAACGCCCCAGAGTCTAGCGCGATTTTAGAGAGGCTTAGAGAGGCTTTGAACAAGGAAACGAGGGAAATGGCCGGTTTGATATTCATGGTTCAATCAGGGGCGGAGTCGTCGGATTCCCTTGGCCTGCTCAATTTCCTTCTTGCAGAATCCGGCGCCAATTTACTGAACTCCCTCACGCGCTTCACACGCTCGATAGACGCGCTCGAAAGAATCGCAGACAAGCCTGCCGATTAGCATTCGCATCTGCTTTGGACTATAGTTCTTGGATGTATGGCAAGCGCATCTGATATACGGCGAAGATAAAAGCGTGAAGGGATGTCGCTGACTTATTTACAAATGGACGTCCCTTTCTTCCCGTCCCTTTCTTCCCGATTCTACCACCCAGGCAGCCGTATCTCAATTGGCAGAAACACCTAAGTTATCAGGGTACAGGGGGACAATGGGCAAGGGACAAGGTGAAAAAGAGATCGGAGGGCGGCCTCCTTCGTCTAGACTACGACTCGGTGGTGGTTCTTTCAGAAAGACGTATGCCTTTGAAAAAGGATGGTAGCAGGGTGCTGCAAAGGAGAAAAAACCCGAGAAGAGCACGGCTTGAAATGCCCTGTTTGTATTGGCTTCGCATCTCTCTCTCAACAAAAAACCCTCATTTCTGAGGGTTCTTCACAAGTAGCACCTTATAACATTCTGTTATTTTTAATCTTTTAGTGGTGGGCGGTACAGGATTTGAACCTGCGACTTCCACCGTGTGAGGATGGCACTCTCCCGCTGAGTTAACCGCCCAAAAATCCCTCCCCGCCTCCCTTTAAAAAAGGGAGGGGAGAGTCAACAAGCAAAACAGAGATACAACATAAAACAGGGCTTGTAAACAAAAAAGTCGAAGTTTTGAGGATGCATCACAGGGGAGGCATCAGG